>LKMM01000007.1 GCA_001563885.1 Natrialbaceae archaeon B1-Br10_E2g27 | reverse complement strand
CTCCAGACGAACTGGTTCCCGACGACTGTATGGTAACGCCCTATGACCCTCGAGCGTTCGACCGCGAGCGAGCGGGCGAGAAACTGGCTGGGTACGTTCGAAACCCGGATGCGTTACTCTCGAGTGCCGTCGAAATCCGCGCCTGCGGGGCAGTTCTCTCTTACGCAGAGTACGTCCGTGGCGGCGACCACGAGGGTGAACGTGGCGACAGAGATGACCGAGAGCGTGAGCCAACTGCAACCGACGACGCCGGAGATGCGGGCGGTCGTCTCGAGTATATCACCCAGCTCACCCGCTATGATCCCCGCGAGTACCTGTTGCTCGATGCCGTTGCACTCCGCAGTCTCGAAGTGTTCGAACCCCGAACCGTCGACGGTAACGACGACGCAACCCTGGTCGGCGTTCTCGACGAAACCGCAAGCGCTCTCGGTGGTCGCCGGCTCAGAGACTGGCTCCGACGGCCCCTACTCGAGCCGGATCGGATCGAGGCCAGACTCGACGCCGTCTCTGAGTTGACAGGGTCCGTTCAGAGTCGAGAGACGTTACACGAACTGTTACGGGACGTCTACGATCTGGAACGACTCATCGGTCGAATCTCACGCGAGCGGGCAAATGCCCGCGATCTGCGCTCGTTGCGTGATACTCTCGCGGTCGTCCCTGACCTGCGTGGGGAACTCGCCGACGCCGACTGTGTGCGTCTGTGTGATCTCCGGGAACATCTCAACCCTCTCGAGGACGTCCGGGAACTCATCGATGACGCAATCGTCACCGACCCGCCGATCGAGATCACCGAGGGTGGGATCATCGCCGACGGCTACGACGACGATCTCGACTGCCTTCGACGGACCGCCCGAGACGGCAAGCAGTGGATCGACGACCTCGAGGCCGACGAGCGAAAGCGCACCGGGATCGACTCGCTGAAAGTCGGCTTCAACCAGGTCCATGGCTACTACATCGAGGTGACGAATCCAAACCTCGAGGCCGTCCCAGACGACTACGAGCGCCGCCAGACGCTCAAGAATTCAGAACGCTACGTCACGCCCGAACTCAAACGTCGCGAAGACGAGATCATCAGCGCCCAAGAGCGCGCCGAGGACCTCGAGTATGAGCTGTTCTGTGCGGTTCGCCGACGGATTGGCGAGGCAGTCGAGCGTGTCCAGACGCTTGCCGACGCCGTCGCCACCCTCGACGTGCTCGTCTCGCTTGCGACCGTCGCCGCCCAATACGATTACTGTCGACCCGACCTCCTCTCGAAAGATCGACTCGAGATCGATATCGAGGGCGGCCGTCATCCCGTCGTCGAGCGCACCCAGGAGTCGTTCGTCCCAAATCCTGCTCACCTCCATCCCGAACGGTGGTTTGCGATCATCACGGGGCCGAATATGTCGGGCAAATCGACGTACATGCGACAGGTCGCCTGTACGGTCATACTCGCCCAGATCGGCAGTTTCGTCCCAGCTCAGTCGGCGCAACTCACACCGGTCGAACGCATCTTCACCCGTGTCGGCGCAAGCGACGATATCGCCGGTGGCCGTTCGACGTTCATGGTCGAGATGGACGAACTCGCAACGATTCTCCGGGAGGCCGACGAGCGCTCGCTCGTCTTACTGGACGAAGTTGGCCGGGGCACCTCCACGGCCGACGGTCTCGCCATCGCACAGGCGATTACCGAACACCTCCACGACGAGGTCGGCGCGACGACGCTCTTTGCGACCCACCACCACCCGCTGACCGACCTCGCATCGGACCTCGAGGCCGCGTTTACGCTTCATTTCGATGTCGACCAAGACGGTGATGACGTAATCTTCCACCACGAGATTTCCCCCGGCGCAGCGACCGGTTCCTACGGCGTCGAAGTCGCAACGGTCGCCGGAGTCCCCGAATCCGTCGTCGAACGGTCACGGGAGTTGGTCACGGAGGCGGTTGAGGAAAACCAGAACGGAGTGGGCTGTGGTGAGGAGACAGCGCCGACGGCGACTGCAGACGGCGGCGACGTGCCAGCCGACGTGGCGGCCGAGCTTCGCGCGCTCGATCTCGCCCATCTCACGCCCGTCGAGGCGCTGACGGAGCTGGATCGATTGCAGCGATTGCTCGAGGAGTGATCGCCACGAGCGATTACGTGTCGACAGCAGGCTCGAGTGCGACGAACTCGAGGCCGTGGTCGGCGAGCAGCCGGTCGGCGCGGTCGGTCACCGAGGGTGCAACCAGAATCCCACGAACACGGGCGTCGGCGTGGAGGTCTCGTTCTGTGGCGTCGACGTACCGGCGGAGCTGACTCACCGCATCGGGGCCGACACGCCGGCGTTTGAGTTCGACGACAACCGTTCGTCCGGCATCGTCGGCACCGTAGATGTCGATTGCACCGGCTGTAGTCTGCCGTTCGGTCGCAAGCGGCCGAAAACCGGGCTCGAGCAGGTCAGGGCGCTCGAGGATGCGTGTTTTGAGGTCGGCTTCCGTCCCTTCGACCGTGCGTTCGGACTCGTCGCCGCCGCCGTACGCCGATAGCTGCAGGATACGCTCGAAACACACCTGCAGACGCTCTTTTGGACTCGAGCGGCTGGTACAGACCACCAGCGTCTCGTCGGCGTACTGTACCTGATGTGAACAGCCTGGGGGCTGCCAGTTGACCGGTTTTTGCCCGCTCTGGGTGTGGACCAGCGCCGTGCCGTCGGGTTTGAGCATGAGATGGCGATTGCCCGCCTCGAGGTGACTCGCTGTGCGGCCATCGTACTCGACAGTACAGCGACCGAAGACGGTCACCAGTGTCTCGCGTTCGAGGCCCGCTGTGATGACGTCGACGGCAGCCTCGAGTGTGGGAGCCTCGAGCGTTTCGACGTCGGCTACGTCGGCGTCTGTCACTGAAAGAGCGTAGCAAGCCTGCAGACAAAAGGGCCACGGCGTCGGCTGCCGGCGGTGGGCGGCGGATACCGACAGACGATGGGGCTGGTCATCGGTCAATCATAAAGGCTTATACTTAATGAGTGCTCCCGGACAAACGTACGATGTCAGATTTTAAGCAGCGTCGTCGCGTCCTGCAACTTGCGGGAACAGGCGTCGCAGCGTCCATCGCTGGCTGTGCAGACCTCAATGTCGGCGACGATGAGGAATCCGCCGGCGGAGCCGGTGCCAGCGGCGAACTCACGGCCGTTATCGAGCCCGATATGACCGCGATGGAAGAACTTCAGGAGGATGTCGAATCCGGAGAGGTCCCTCAGGAAGAGGCAATGCAGCGCCAAGAGGAACTCTTCGAGGATGCGATCGAAAACTTCGAGAGTCTGGTCGAAGGCGAGTCAGACGACGATCTGCGGATCGAAGACGACGAGTCGGACTTTGGGCTGTACCTCGTCGATGGCTCCTCGGAGGTTCTGATCGATGCGCTTCGAGGAGGCGACATATCGGTTCTCGGAACTCCTCAACTGTTCGATCAGATCGCCCAGCAACAACAGCAACAACAGCCACCAGCAGAAGGCGGCGAAGAACCGCCAGCAGAAGGCGGCGAAGAAATCGACGAAGAAGAATTAGAGGAAATCGAAGAGCAGATGCAAGAACAGATGGAAGAAGGCGGCGACGAGCCCGAAGAGGACTAACCGTCCACTACTCGAGGTTGGGGTCGACCGCGAAGGGACTCTCCCGTTCGGTCCACTCCCACCCTGGAATTCGTTCTTGAAATCCAGCCGCGAGCGCCGCCTCTAGATCGTCGACACCCGCATTTTCGTTGCTGTCACCGTGGACCTGCAGGTCCGCATAATGGAAGGTCGCTTCACCGAGTGTCCGGAGCGGCTGACCGTCGGCGATCGTTGCGGCCAGTTCGCGGCCGAGAATTTCGTCGACAATAAAGCCCGGATAGTCGCCGTCGACGTCGAGGTCACGTAAAATCGCGACCAGTGTCGCGACGTTGACTGCAAGGTCGCCGTCGGCGAAGACGGCATCGACCGCCGCCAGGTACTGCGTTTCGGTGACGGAGTCGACATTGGTGTCGAAAATCGCTCCGAGTTCCGCACGGACGGTGTTGATGATCGGGACGACGACCGGGGCGCGGGCTGCGACCCAGTCGCGTTCGGCGACGACACGATCTGGTGTCAACTTCATACGCTCCCTACGGCGTCAGCGCTCCTTGTTTTTGCGAAGGCTTTTATATGACGCAACAAATAGCGAGAGGTAAGCGGGTTCTCCCTGGAACTTCCCCGCACGAGCCAGGAACCTGGGGGCGTGTTCGTCACGAGACTCCTGAGACCGAGACGTATGACGTCATCCACCATCTGACGCGATCGAACCGATGTCAAGCGGGGAGACAGTCGACGTCAGTCGATGCGTTTCCGGTCGACGATCGGCAGGTTGCCGACGCCCCAGGAAAGCGAGTACACGCAAGCCAATTTGGCGACCTATGAGCACTGTAGAGCAGCAACTTGACGATCTGAAAGCAGAGATCACGAGCGAGCTTCCGAGCGATATCTCGGTCTCCTCGGTGAAATACGAAGGCCCGGAACTTGTCGTCTACACACGCGACCCCAAGAAGTTCGCCCGGCAGGGCGATCTCATCCGGAAACTCGCAAGTAAGCTTCGAAAGCGGATCACCGTCCGACCCGACCCGAGCGTTCTCTCACGGCCTGAAAAAGCTCGCGAGGAGATCATGGACGTCATCCCGGAGGAAGCCGGCGTTACCGACCTCGATTTCCACGCCGACACTGGCGAGGTCGTCATCGAGGCTGCAAAACCCGGGATGGTGATCGGCCGTCACGGCTCGACGCTTCGGGATATCACGAAAAACGTCGGCTGGACGCCTGAAGTCGTCCGGACGCCACCGATCGAATCCTCGACCGTTTCGAACGTTCGAAGCTTTCTCAAACAGGAACGCGACGAACGCCGGGATATCCTAGAGAAGGTCGGCCGACAGATCCACCGCGAGGAGATGTCAGATGACGAGTACGTCCGGATCTCGACGCTTGGCTGTTGTCGTGAGGTCGGCCGCGCAGCCTTTATTCTCTCGACGCCCGAGACACGCATTCTCATCGACTGTGGCGACAAACCCGGCGCTGAAGGCGAGGTGCCATACCTTCACGCACCGGAAGCGCTTGGCGCTGGCCCACAAAATATCGACGCGGTCGTCCTCACACACGCGCACCTCGATCACTCCGCGCTGATCCCGTTGTTGTTCAAATACGGCTACGACGGCCCGATCTACTGTACCGAACCCACCCGGGATCTGATGGGACTGCTCACGCTCGATTATCTCGACGTCGCCGCCAAAGAAGGGCGAGCCCCACCGTATGAAAGCGAGCAGGTTCGTGAGGCGATCAAACACTGTATCCCACTCGAGTACGGCGACGTGACCGACATCGCACCCGATGTGAAACTCACGTTCCACAACGCAGGCCACATCCTTGGCTCTGCAGTGAGTCACTTCCATATCGGCGATGGGCTCTACAACGTCTGTTTCTCCGGCGACATCCATTATGAAGATACGCGGCTGTTCAACGGCGCGGTCAACGACTTCCCACGGGTCGAGACGCTGGTCTTAGAGTCGACATACGGCGGCCGTAACGACTACCAGACCGACCAGAAAGACTCCGAGGAAAAGCTCAAACAGCTCATCAACGATACCCACGAGAAGGGTGGTAAGGTGTTGATTCCCGCGTTCGCAGTCGGTCGCTCCCAGGAGATCATGCTGGTGATCGAAGAAGCGATGCGAAACGGTGAGATTCCCTCGATGCCGGTTCATCTCGATGGAATGATCTGGGAGGCGACGGCGATTCATACCACTTATCCGGAGTATCTCCGCGATGACCTCCGGGATCGGATCTTCCACGACGACGAAAACCCCTTCCTCGCCGAGGAGTTCAACCACATCGATGCCGGTGAAGAAGAACGCCAGGAGGTTACCGATGGCGGTCCTGCAATTATCCTCTCGACCTCAGGAATGGTCACTGGCGGCCCCATCATGTCCTGGCTGGGCCATCTTGGCCCCGATCCGGATTCGACACTCGTCTTCGTTGGCTATCAGGCCCAGGGAACGCTCGGTCGGCGCATCCAGACCGGCTGGGACGAAATCCCGACGAGCGAGATTGGCGCTGCCGGCACCAGCGGTCGCGGAACCCTCTCGCTTAACATGGACGTCGAAACGGTCGATGGCTTCTCCGGCCACGCCGACCGCGCCGGCCTAGAGAACTTCGTCAAGACGATGAATCCCCGCCCCGAGAAGGTCCTCTGTGTCCACGGCGACGAACGCTCGACACAGGATCTCTCCTCGGCACTCTACCACGAGTACAACATGCGAACGTTCGCACCCAAAAATCTCGAGACGTTCCGGTTTCTCTAGCTGATGGGCGGCTGCCGTCTTTAAGCTGTGAGACCCGTTATTCCCACAGGCCCGCCAGCAGCTGGTTTTCCCGACGATCAGTCCACCTCTGCCGGATCGACGACCTCGTCGGTCGCCGGATAGACGCCAACCTGCGCACAGAGATCGCCCATCGGGCAAGCGTCGGGATCCTCGAGACAGGCCGGGTTGCGAGCCCGACAGTACTCGCGACCGAACTGGATCGTCGCCGTATGGCCAAAGCCACATTTCGCCGCCGGGACCGCCCGCTCGAGGACGGCCCGGACTGCCTCGTGGTCTGCATCCGGCGGTGCGATTCCGAGTCGGCGAAAAATACGGTGGACGTGCGTGTCGACGGGAAAGACGCCCACGCGGCCGCCGGCGAACAGTAACACGCAGTCGGCCGTCTTCGGACCGACACCGCGAACCGACAGCAGTGTCTCCCGGACCGTCTTCGGGGACTCCGATTTGACGAACTCGTCGAACGCTGGCCCAGAGCCAAACTCCGAGACAACCCACTCGGCGGCCTCGATGATGACTGTGGATTTCTGATTGTATAAACCGGCCGAGGAGATGGTTTCGGCGAGCGTCGGCTGGTCGGCCGCCGCGAGTGCAGCCGCGAGGTCGCCGGGTTTCCCGCCATCGATTTCTGGACGACCGCCATACCGGTCGACGAGCGCGTCGTGAGCCGGCTGGCTCGCAACGTCGCTTGTGTTCTGGCTCAGGATGGTGCGGACGAGACAGGTAAATGCGTCCTGGCCGCCGTAGCTCTTTTGCCAGTATATTTCACCGAGTCGGTCGACGACGCGTTCGGCTCGTGTGTCGGCGGCTGCTGGATCGAACGCCGCCGGTTCGCCGCCACCGCCGACGCCACCGCTGATGTTCGTCGATGGCTCGGGATCTTCTGGCATATCCACATTCGGGAGTCGCTCGAAGTCAACGTTTCCCCCACAATCACGCGTCGACGCGAATCGTAACCCTCACCTCGGCCCCTGCTGCCAGCGTCTCGACTAGCTGGCGGTCAAATCCGGACGCGGCGTGGTCGGCCTCGAGGACGATCGTTCGGTCGTCGACGTACTCGCTGGTCCGGCCGACCGCACTCCGATCGTTCGAAAACTCGAGGGCTGGATCGCCGCGACCGACCACGGTGTCACGATGTCCGTCGGCTTCGATTTCGACCGTAACCTGCGCCTCGCTATCCTGGCAAGCCTCGACGAACGCGGGATCGAAGTCGGCGGGGGCGCGGTCGGCCTCGATAGCGAGGATACAGTCACCAGCGGGGGTAAGATAGTCGTCGGTCGTCACTTCGAACGTGCTCGTATGCGCCGCACTGACGTGTTCGTGGCCACGGGCGTGAATCACTTCCTCCATACTCGAGGATTCGGTTCGGCGCGGAAAACGATCGTGAATCCGGACCGTTATACCAGTCCTAGTACTCCGCCAAGCGTCGACTGATGGGTCGAACCGATACCCGCCGACTGGTTCGACTCATCAGTTCAGGCTTGCCAAAGCACTAGACCAGACTCGCGCCGTCGAACTCACCGCGGCCGTACTCGATGTCCATCAGATCGAGGATCGTCGGCGTGATATCGAAGAGATCGGCGTCGGTGATCGTCGCCTCGGGGTGGTCGATATAGAGTGCGGTGTCGTCGAAGCTGTGCATGCCGTTTCGCGGACCGGTGTCAAACACTTCGGAGTCGGCTTTGAACCCGGATTTGAGATCGAAGCCCTTGGTCGGAATCACGACCAGATCGGGTGCAATATCGTCGTGGTCGCCCCGGAAGGCGTCTTCTTTCTCGACGACGCGGTCGACGACCTGCCGTCCATCGGGTGCCTCGAGGTCGAGCAATGCAGCTTTGAGTTCATCACGGACCTCGTCGTAGGCCTCCTGTGGGACCGAACCGCGGGGTTCTCGGCCCTCGAGGTTGAGATAGAATCGACCGGGAATAAACGAGTAGGCTCTCGTCTCCTCGGCGATATCGTTGAGTTCGGTTGGCTCGTCGGTCTCGAAGGAAAGCCAGCCTTCCTCGATGAGCCACTGGTTGCAGTGAACCTCATAATCGAGGCTGGTAAAGCCGTGGTCGGAGGCGACGATCAGCGTTACGTCCTCCGGGAGAGCCTCTCGGAGGCGGCCAACGTAATCGTCGACTTTTTGATAAAACTCGAGGAACTCTTGGGCGTACTCGCCGTCGTGTTCGTAATCTTTGAACAGGAAGTGATTGACCCGGTCGGTCGTCATGAAAACGCCGAAAAATAGATCCCAGTCGTCGGCCTCGATATAGTGTTTAAAGGCCTCGAAGCGGGCGTCGATGGTCTCGTGGGCGTCTTCGATGAACGCCGCCTTGTCCTCGTTGTGACCAAGTTTGGGATCGACGTCGATCCGATAGGCCAGTTCCTCGAGCGTCTCACGGACGTCGTCGGGATAGGCTGCCTTCTCGAGTCCCGGAGAAAGAAAGCCAGAGACCATCCGCTGGACGGTTCGCTGGGGTGGGAAGGTTACGGGGACGTTCATCACGGTCGCCGTGCGGCCGGCCTCGGTGACCCGGTCCCAGACGCGTTCGGCCTGGACTTCACGTCCCATCGGGACGTACGTATCGTAGGTGCCGACTTCGCGGTCTTGAAAGCCGTAAACACCCGTCTCGCCGGGGTTGACGCCGGTGGTCAACGACGGCCAGCAGGCACTCGATTCCGGTGGCACGATACTCGAGATTTCGCCGGCTGACCCTGCGTTGGCGATTGCTGCAAGATTCGGGAACAGTTCCTCGTTTTCCGAGAGGAGACTGTACGGCACACCGTCGACGCCAATAAATGCGACTCGGGGATCGCCATCGCCCCGCAATCGATCGAACAGACCCATAGCCGGTCGTAGTCCGACCGGATACAAGAAGCTTCGTTTCCGGACAGTATCCTGAAAATGATAGCAGTTAGCTGGGTTCGTCCCTTACCACTCGAATTGGTCCGGATCACGAGCCGCAAGCGCGGTGCGGACGGCGGCGACGTTTTCAGGAACGTCGTGGACGCGGACGATATCCGCACCGCGGTCGGCTGCGATAGCCGTCGCCGCAACGGTCGCCTCGAGGCGGTCGTCGGCGTCACGGTCGACGTGGCCGAACATGGACTTGTGTGAGTGGCCGACGAGGACAGGACAGCCGAGTGCAGCAAACTCCTCGAGTCGACCTAGCAGTTCGAAACTCTCGCGGGCGGATTTGCCAAAGCCGAGTCCGGGATCGACGACGAGTTTCTCGCGGTCGATACCGGCCTTCTCGGCGAGCAAAAGGCGTTCTGTAAGCTGGTCGATGACGTCTTCGACGACGTCGTCGTACTCGATGTCTCGACCGGGAACGACCGGTGTGTCGATGCTGTGCATGACGATTAAGGCCGCATCGTGGTCAGCGACGACAAAGCGCATCTCCGGATCCTCGAGTCCGGAGACGTCGTTGACGATATCTGCGCCAGCCTCGAGGGCGGCGTCTGCGACTGGGGCCTTTCGGGTATCGATCGATATCGGGACCTCGAGGTCCGAAAGCCGCTCGATGACGGGAACGACGCGGTCGATCTCTTCGTCGATGGAGACCGGATCGGCCCCGGGGCGGGTGGACTCGCCGCCGACGTCGAGGATGTCGACACCGGCGTCGACCATCGCCTCGGCGCGTGAGATGGCGTCGTCTACGGCGTCGTACTCGCCGCCATCGTGAAAGCTATCGGGGGTGATATTGAGAATGCCCATGACTGCCGTTCGGTCGTGCCAGGGCAACCGCGTTTGGGCACCAGCTGTCGGTTCGGTGTCGGAATCGAGCACCGACCGAAGCTCTTCGGCGACAGACTTGACGTCTCTGCGCTTTTCGAGGGTGGCGATGAGTCGCTCGAACTGTCCCTGAGTCCCCATAAGCAGTGTCTCGACTCGTTCGTCTGCCTCCCGATAGTCGGCGACCGTACACTCCCCACCTAGCCGGAGCAGCGCCGTCTTGAGCGTGGCTGCCTGTCGTGGCTGGACGGTCGTCTTGAGAACGTGGTGGACGGCGTCGCCTCGCCGATGTCGGTCGTTCGAGGTGGGGGCGTTTGTGCCCTCGAGGGCCTTCTTTGCGTCTGCACGCGAGCGAATCCGTTTCGGGATGCCCGTCGTCGTCCACCGTGAACGGGCGTCGGCGACGACGAACAGCGAGCCGGTGACGAGTACACAATCGTCGTCCTCGGCCCGCTCTATGGCAGTCGTGAGCGCGTCCTCGACGCTGGCTGTCGTGGTAACCTCGCCGGCTCCGGCGTCGTCGAACACCGCCGCGAGCACTGCTGGATCCTCGGCGCGCTGGAGGTCGGGTTTCGTCGCGACGACGGACGCCGGCGTCGGCAACGCAGCGGCCATCTCGCGGTGGGCTTTGTCGTACATTGCGCCGAAGACGAGATGGAGGTCGTCGTACTCGTAGCTCTCGAGTGTTGCAGCGAGTGGCCTACAGGCACCGGGATTGTGCGCGCCGTCTAAGACGACAAGCGGCTCGGTTTCCATCACCTCGAACCGACCCGGCCAGTGGGCGTTTCGAAGGCCGCGGGCGAGGTCGGTATCGGAAACTCCCCCGATCTGTCTGGCGAGGGTAGCCGCGATACCGGCGTTTGTCGCCTGATGGGGCCCCAGATGCGGGATCTGTGTCTCGAGTGACCAGTCGTCGGCGTCGATGGAGACGGCGGCTTCGGCGTGGTTCGTTCGGCCACCGTACTCGACGCGGACGTCTGCGGTGTCGGCCCACTCGGCACTCGAATCGGCGACCGTCACGACCTCGCCTGCGACCTCCCGAACCGCCTCGAGGGCGTCGCCCGTGACACCCGTAACCAGTGGCGCATCTCCGGGCGCGACGTGGGCTTTGTCCGTGGCGATTTCGGCTTCCGTCTCGCCGAGAATGCCCGTATGCTCTAAGGTGACGTTCGTGACCGTACTCGCGATTGGATCGACCACACTCGTGGCATCGTACCTCCCACCGATGCCGACCTCGAGGATAGCGATATCGACGTCCTCACGGTCGAAATACCACAGCGACAGCGCGGTCATCGTCTCGAAAAAGGTTGGCGACTCGCCGTCTGCACCGCGGTCGGCGATATACTCGCGGACGGCCTCGACGTATTCACAAACCCCTGCCCGGGAGATTTTCCGGCCGTCGACCCGAATCCGCTCGCGAACGTCCTCGAGATGCGGAGAGGTGTACAGCCCCACCGAATATCCCGCCTCCCGAAGCGACCGCTCGAGCATCCGTGCCGTCGAGCCCTTGCCGTTTGAGCCGGCGATCTGGACACACTCTAGGGTTTCGTGGGGATTCCCGACCGAGGCGAGCAGTCGGGCCGTCGACTCCGTCCCCGGTTTGGGCCGAAACCGCCGCAGACGAAAGAGGAAATCCGCCGCCTCGTGATACTCCATATCCGAACCACAGAGTCCGGGCGCTTTAGGGTGTCGGAGTGGCGTCCACCGCCGATCGTTCCTGTCGTCTTACTCGATCGGGATCCGCGTGACACGCCGGGATGGGTACCGGACGGGAACGGTTACCTCCTCGTCGCTGATCGTCCCCTCGTGGACGACATCGACACCGTCCTCACTGGGTTGTCCATCGGTTTCCTCCGAACCGTTGTCGTGCGCTTTGAGGTCCTCGAGGTGACGGAGGATGCCGGTGTGGTGGCCCGCGCCGATGACGGCGACGACGTCATACCCATCCTGACAAAGGGCGTGCAGTCGTCGAGCCATCGATCGATCACGCTGGTCGATGAATACTTCGGCGACCTCGGGCAACAGCGTTCGCATCTGCTCGATTGCCGGTTCGACATCGTCGCCGTGTCTCACCTCCGAAAACGATTGGGTCATCAGCTCCATCGCCTGTGCATGGTCGGCCGGTCCCATCGACTGGGCACGCATCAGGAGCTTCGGAAGCGTCTCGATGCCGACTCGATCCGTGAGCGCGGAAACGGTCTCGTCGATCGGATCGTCGATCAACGCCACCGTCGTCTCGAGTTCGGCTGCGGTCTCGATTGCAGTTTCCATATCCGTCGTCTCCGGATCGAGCCCGTACAGTTTGATTACCGTCCGTTGGATCGTCCATAGCAACTGGTAGGTTGCTGCAGCCGGCAACGGCATCTCACGGGCGAGTTCGAACGGATCGCGGTGAGGGGCCCGCTCGAGGCGGTCGAAGCGTTTCTCGTCGAGTTCGACCGCGACGATGTCGGGTTCTTCTTCCCGGATCGTCGTTCGAACACGACGGCGGTGAGTCGGCGAGAAGTGAACGCTGGGGACGAAGGTGATCGATCCGGACATAGACTCCTATTTGGGCTCCATTGGCTTGAAACCGCCCGTAATACTCACTCGAGTGTCAACTCTTAGCCGGTTGCGACTCGAGCGTCCTCATACCACGGCGGCCGCGTGACGGTCGTCTCGCCGATGTCCTCGTAGGTCAGTTCCACGCTGACTTCCTCGCCGATCCGGTCGTAGGTGTAGGTGACCGTCACCTCGAGGACGACGCCGCTTTCGGTAACGAACGCACTCGCTCGGTAGTCGTCGGTGTCGACATCCGGTGGCGGGGTCGTCGTCGTGAGTTCGTAGCCATCGATGCCGTCGACGGTGGTCCGTGTCGTCGTGGCTTCTCCTTCAGGGAGCGTCGCAGTGAGGAGGTCAGCACCAATTTCTGCGCTTCTGGCACTGGCGTTTGGCTCGGCCGATGGCTGACGTCGGTCGTACAACGGCTCCTGGCCGTACTCGATCAGGAGATACTCCTGGTCGCCTTCGGCGAAGTACTCGATATCCTGTGGGGGCTGTTGGTCCATCGTGGGGACGTCCTGTCTGACGTGATAGGTCCCGTCTTCGATGCTGTACTCGAGGTTGCCGGCGTCCGGGAACGCCGATGGCATTGCGACGTCTGACCCTTCTGCCGACAGCGAGAGGGTCTGTGAGTCGATTTGATCGACGACAGCGGTATGGGCGGCCGCAAGCTGGTCGATATCGTCGATTTCGTCCTCGGAAACTCCCGGCGGCGGCCCCGTCATATCGCCGTTGTCCTCGAGGATTGTGCGGTCGCGTTCGGCACTCGCCGGTTCGGTAGCGTCGGGAGCAGTGGCCTCGCTTTCTGACTCTGCAACCGGTCCAAAGCCACCAACACCGAGTGTGAGTGCAACCACACCGAGGCCGAGTCCAACGAACAGGATGGCAACCAACAGGCGACTCGAGCGAACGGGACTTCCGTCTCTACTCCACTCACTCGAGGGAGACGTAGCAGTTCGGTCGGGTGACCCACTCGAGGGAGACATGGCGGCTCGATCGGGTGAGTGAGTACCCTCATCTGTCTGTCCCTCGAGTGTAGAGCCGTCGCCTTCGGCCGTCTGTCCCTCGAGTGAAGCGTCTTCGCCTTCGGCCGTCTGTTCCTCGAGTGAAGCGTCTTCGCCTTCGGCCGTCTGTCCCTCGAGTGTAGAGCCGTCGACACCCTGGCCAGGCACATCCCGAACTCGGTCTGCCAGTAGGTCGGTCAGATCGGCCTCGAAATGCTCCCGGGTTACCCGGTCGGCACTCGAGCGATCGGTTCCGTACAGCAGTCGATTCCCCAACGCCTCAAAGTCGAGATGCGTACACTCACCGTCGGGCCTGATACTGAGGGCCGCGACTGCAGCATCATCTGTGTCGACGTCGATCCGCCGAACGGCTTCGTCCCGGCGAGCGACCACGAGCTCACCCTCCAGGTCAGTCTCCCAGCCACACACATCCCAGAGGTCGGCGACGAGTTCGCGTCGCTGCTCGAGGCTGAGCCGGCGATACACCGCCGTGAACCGTTCCCCGGCTGGGACGGTCATACACACCGTTCGGATCGCCAATACAAAACGCTTCCCGCGTCGGGCGTTATTCTGCGTCGCCCCAGTTTTGGGCGTGTTTCGGACGGTCGGTCACCGCCGCGACCTCGAGGTTGCCGTCGAACCGCTCTAGGGCCTCGAGGTAGGCCAGTGCGCTTGCTTCCGTCGAGAGGTACGGAATCTCCTCTTCGACGGCCATCTCGAGGGTCGCGCGGTCGCGACTGACGACGAAGTCGATCTTGCCCTCACGGATCGCC
Source organism: Natrialbaceae archaeon B1-Br10_E2g27 (assembly GCA_001563885.1). Taxonomy (GTDB): domain Archaea; phylum Halobacteriota; class Halobacteria; order Halobacteriales; family Natrialbaceae; genus Natrarchaeobaculum. Next base: position 8,654 of record LKMM01000007.1, on the reverse strand, counting down.
TGTGGGACGTCATCGACGGTTACGACGTCGAAAAAGTCCTCGAAGCCCTCGATTTCGAAGTCGACGATGGCCGTGCCCTCACTGACGGCGTTGCCGGCGGCCTGCTGGGCCTTCCAGTAAGCGGTGCCAAAGTCGCTTGCCGTGCCCATGACCTCGCCAGTCGATTTCATCTCCGGGCCGAGACGTGGGTCCGATCCCGGCAGGCGGTCGAAGGGTAAGACGACCTCCTTGATCGAGGTGTGATCTGGAATCTGCTCTTCGGCCTCGAGACTCGCTAGGGTCTCGCCGGCCATCACCTGTGCGGCGAGTTTGGCGATGGGGACGCCCGTTGCCTTCGAGACGAACGGAACGGTGCGTGAGGAACGTGGGTTGGCCTCGAGGACGTAGACCGTTGGCTCCTCGTCTGGGTCGTGGACACCGGTGACGGCGAGTTGGACGTTCATCAGCCCCTTGGTCTTTAGGGCCTCGGCGATAGCCTCGGTGACCTCACGGACACGCTCTAGAGTCTCTTCGTCGAGCGACCGTGGTGGGATCATACACGCCGAGTCACCGGAGTGGACCCCGGCGCTTTCGACGTGTTCCATAATGCCGCCGATCAACACCGAGCGACCATCGGCGACGGCGTCGACGTCGAGTTCGACCGCATCCTCGAGGAAGTCATCGACGAGGATCGGTTTATCCGGGCTCACGCGAACGGCTTCCTCGATGTAGTCTTCGAGTTCCTCGTCGTCGTAGACGACCTCCATCGCACGGCCACCCAGCACGTAGGACGGACGGACGAGGACGGGATAGCCGATTTCGTGGGCCAACTCGAGTGCCTCTTCTTTCGAGACGGCCGTGCCACCCTCGGGCTGGGCGATCTCGAGTTCGTCCATCAGGGCGTTAAAGCGGTCGCGGTCTTCGGCTAGGTCCATCGCCTCGACTTCGGTGCCCATCACTTCACACTCGAGGCCACGGCGTTCGATCTCATCCTGGAGCGGCTCGGCGATGTTGACCGAGGTCTGGCCGCCAAACTGGACCATCACGCCGTCGGCGTCGGCCGCTTCGGCGACGTCTGCGACTTCTTCGGCGGTGATCGGCTCGAAAAAGAGCCCATCGGAGGTGTCGTAGTCGGTCGAGACGGTCTCTGGGTTGTTGTTGATGACGTGAGCGTCGATACCCAGGTCACGAAGCGCCTGGACGGCATGAACCGAACAGTAGTCGAACTCGACGCCCTGTCCGATACGGATCGGGCCACCGCCAACGACGATCACGCTCTCGACATCACGATCGACCTCGAGTTCGCCTGCTGCGGCGTCGCCGACGAGTGGGCCCTTCTCGAACTCGGTTTTGCGCGCCGAGTAATAATACGGCGTCTGGGCGGCGAACTCACCGGCACAGGTGTCGACCTGTTTGTACGTGCGGCCAGGAACGTCGGTTTCGACGGTGTCGACGTCGGTGCCAGCAGCCGCAGCGATCGAGGCGTTCGTATGACCCGTGATCGCCGCGGTCGTAAAGTCACCCTCGGCGGCCGCGACGACGGCCTCGGCGACGTTTTCGTAGCGTTCGACGTACCACTCGTGGATACCCGTCAGCTCACAGATGTCTGCGACGGTGTAGCCGCGGTCGAACGCCTCGAACATGGCGTAAGGGCGGTCGGGCGATGGACGTTCTAAATACTGGGCTTCGAGTGTCTCGTCGTCGACGTCGTCCCAGTCGACGCTTGGCTCGTACTCACTCGAGCGAAGTGCCTTGAGCAGTGACTCCTCGAAAGTTCGGCCGATGGCCATCGCTTCGCCGGTCGATTTCATCGCGGTCGTCAGTTCGAAGTCGACGTCGTCGAACTTGTCCTGGGGCCACCGGGGCACCTTCGTAACGACGTAGTCGATCGCCGGCTCGAAGGCGGCGGTCGTCTCACCGGTGATTTCGTTTTCGATCTCGTGGAGGCGTTTGCCGAGTGCGACCTTCGCCGTAACCCGGGCGATCGGATAGCCGGTTGCCTTCGAGGCCAGTGCAGACGAACGAGAGACACGGGGGTTCACCTCGACGACACGGTACTCGCCGCCGGGAGTCCCGTCGTCGTGCCAGGCAAACTGGATGTTACAGCCACCCTGGATGCCGAGTTCACGGATGACGTCGAGTGCCGCAGTGCGCATCTCCTGGTGGCCGTCGTCCGGGATGACCTGCGAGGGCGTGACGACCGTCGACTCGCCGGTGTGGATCCCCATCGGGTCGATGTTTTCCATGTTACAGATGATGATACACGAATCGTCGGCATCGCGCATCACTTCATACTCGAGTTCGACCCAGCCGGCTATCGATTCCGTAATCAGAACTTCGTTGTTACGAGAGAGACGCAATCCCTTGCGGACGCGTCCGAGGAGTTCGTCCATCTCGGAGACGACACCCGAACCGGAGCCACCGAGTGTGTACGTCGTTCGCGCGATAACTGGCAGGCCGCCAACCTCCTCGACGGCTGCCTCGACGCGTTCTCGTAGTGCCTCCTCGCTCAGTTCTGTGACCGATTCACCCTCATCGAGCGTGATCGTCGTCGACCGGGGCACTGGCTGGCCGATTTTCTCCATGCGCTGGCGGAACAGATCACGGTCTTCGGTGGCGTAGATCGTATCCAGCGGGGTGCCCATGATCTCGACGTTGTACTCCTCTAAGACGCCTTCTTCTGCGAGTTCGGCGGTGACGTTGAGGCCGGTCTGGCCGCCGAGGCCGGCGATGACGCCGTCTGGGCGCTCTTTGGCGATGATGTCGGCGATCGCATCGGTCGTAATCGGCTCGATGTAGACGCGGTCGGCCATCTCCGGGTCGGTCATGATCGTCGCCGGGTTGGAGTTGACGAGCACGACCTCCGCCCCTTCTTCTTGCAGTGCACGACAGGCCTGTGCGCCGGAATAGTCGAACTCTGCGGCCTGGCCGATCTGAATCGGACCGCTGCCGATCAACAGAATCTTGCGTCCATCCCCAGTCTGGGCTCTGCTCTGATTCATTGGTCTTGTTCGTCCGGAGTTCGTACATCGTAATAAGCCCCACGAAACAGTACGAATCTCGAAACGGCATTTCGATATTCGAATATCTACTGGGTGCCGACTCCAGTACGATCGCCTCTCAGTCGAAACGCCGACGCTCATACCGCAATCGGCACCGGAATACCCAAATCATTTATACGCCCATTGATATATTATACGAACGGAATAGATGGATCGTCTCGGTCAACATGTACAGTCTCCAGTCGCCATCCTCTATCTCGACTCCAACGCCGAGGATCGACGGCAGGTAGCGACCACGATTGACGCGACACTGGCTGGGGTAACGGTCGAAACTGCCGAGAGCCCAAGCGACGCCAGAGACCGTATCGCGTCGTCCACTACCGAAGAGTATGCTGCACTCATCACCGAATACCCGCTCGGGGAAACAGATGCGATCGCTTTCACCGGCGACCTCCACAATGACGACGTCGACATCCCACTCGTTTTGTTCACCGACGAGGGTAGCGAGCGAGTGGCGACCGATGCCCTCGCTGCAGGTATCGATGGCTACGTCTGTAAGGACCATCCCGCTTCGATCGACCGATTACGTGAGCAACTCGAGCGGGTTACCGGCCGTCGCCTCGAGCGAGCCCCTTCACTCGAGACGCTGACCGATGTCGTCGGTGAGTTCGAAGCCTGCCGGTCGGCAAAAGAGACCTACCAGCTAGCGGTAGATATCATCGATCGGTGGCTCACACCCGATGCAAGCGCGATGTTCGTCGAACAGGAGACGCCGATGACAACCCGCGTCTCGGGGAATTTCGACGCCGTCGCGGTTTCGGTCTCCGGATTCGACCGAACACATATCGACGATCCGATTTTTAATGGAATCGCCGGGCAAGCAAACCGAGTCGAACAAACGACCGTCGTCGACCCAACTACCTACGCCAAAAACGCTGCCGAGCCCATCGCGTCGGTTCGGTCTGTCCTTGCAGTCCCGGTCGAATCAGGCGGCGTGTTGACGGCAATCTCGACCGACCCCAACGCGTTTAATTCGGTCGCCATACAGTTCGTCGAATTCCTTCGCTCGCTGGTTTCCTCGACCGTCGGTCGAATCGAGGCGATCAAGGCACTTCACGACGAGCGCAATCAGTTCGATTCGCTGTTCGAAAGCGTCCCGGATGCAGTCGTCCGAAACACCCGAACCGAGGACGGTCGCGTCGTCGACGTCAACCCGGCGTTCGAAGCAATCTTCGGCTACGACCGATCAGAAATCGTCGGCGATTCACTCGAATCACATATCGTCCCCGAGGAGGACGATCCGATCGATATCTACGCAACCGTCGGACTTACCGACGTCGTAACGGCCGAAGTCGAACGAATTACCGCAGACGGCCGCCGGGATTTCCTCTTTCGAGGCTTTGCGACCAGAGCCGGCGACGAGGTCCACGAGTATGGCATCTATACAGATATCACCGACCAGAAACAACACGAACGAACCCTCGAGCGCCAGAACGAACGGCTAGAGCGCTTTGCCGAAACCGTCTCCCACGATCTCAGGAATCCGTTGACGCTCGCGCGCGGACATTTAGGCATGCTCGAGGCCGGACCAGAGGAACCCGACGACCACGTCGAGGAAATCGGGTGGGCACTCGAGCGGATGGACGAACTGATCGAAAACGTCCTCAGTCTCGCACGGACCGGTACACGCCTGACTGAGACCGAACAAGTTGAGTTACAAGATGTCGTCGCCAACGCCCACCGGACAGTCGATCCGGATCTCGAAGTCGTCTGCGATGGTCCGTTACCGACCGTCGAGGCCGACCCCGACAGACTCGCAGTGTTATTCGAGAACGCGTTCAGAAACGCTCGTGAACACGTCGGGCCGGATGCGACGGTGAGAATCGCTCGGACGGGTGATGGCTTTGCCATCGCAGATGACGGAGCAGGTATCCCCGCCGAGAAACGCCAACAAATCTTTCAATCAGGCTACAGTACTCGCGACGACGGAACTGGTTTCGGTCTGGCCATCGTTGCTGAGGCCGTCGACGCACACGGCTGGTCGATCACCGCAGCCGAAAGCGAAAGCGGTGGCCTCGAGTTACGGATCTCGACTGCGGACTCATAGCCACACACCGACGTGGGCTATTTTACGGACCGGCCCGGAGAGTACGGTATGAAACGCATCGGAGTCGTCGGTGCTGGCGTAGGGGCTGCAGCAGCCGCGTTCGCAATCGCGTCGGCTGACGAGCCCGCAACGTTGACCGTCCTCGAGAAATCCGGCGGCCTCTGTGGGCGAGCGGCAACCAGACGTCGCGACGATCTCGTCTACGATTACGGCGCAAACTACGTCAAATCGGACGACGAGCGCGTCGTATCCCTGCTAACTGAAACCATAGAGACCGACGGGTTAGTCGACATCGAAGCACCAGTCTGGACGTTCGACCGCGAGGGAACCGTTTCCGAAGGCCGTGAGGCCGACGAACACAAGTGGACCTACCGACAGGGGCTGACACAGATCGCAAAGCGACTGTTCGCACGAACGGACGCAGAGATCCATCGTCGAACGCGCGTCGAGACGATCACCAGATCTGGCGAGGCATGGGAGCTCGAGGATACCGATGGCGGCCACTGGGGGCCGTTCGACGTACTCATCATGAACCCACCTGCACCGCAGACGGCCACCTTGCTCGAGACGGCTGACTGGAACACAGCCGTTCGAGACGACCTCCTCGAGGCCGTCCAGGCTGTCCCCTACCGGACGATCTGGACGGGAATCTTCCACTATCCGTTCGAGCTCGATCGGCCCTACTACGCGCTCGTCAACACCGACAAAGATCACGAGGTTGGCTGGATCGCCCGCGAAGAGTGTAAAGCCGGACACGTTCCAGCGGGTGAGAGCCTACTGGTCGTCCAGGCCAACCACGAGTGGTCCGTCGAACGCTACGCAGAACCCGCCGAGAGAAATCTCGAGGAACTGGCTACCCTCACGGCTTCGGTGGTCGGCGAGGACCGACTCACCGACCCAGACTGGACCGACCACCAGGGTTGGCGGCTCGCACTGCCCGAAGCCGGTGTCGACCGAGCGCCACTCGAACGAGCCGAAGGCGACGGACTCTACTGTCTCGGTGACTGGATCACCGGCGAACCCCGACTCCACGCCGCGATTCGAACCGGCCTCGAGGGTGGTAACCGAATCATCTCCGAACGCCAGTGATCCGTCCCGTGGGCCGTCAGTCGGCGGTCGGCTCGAGCCCGACCCGATACTCGGTTAGGTTCTCATAGCCATCCTCGGTGACGACGACCAGATCCTCGATGCGGACGCCGCCGACAGCAGGGTCGTAAATCCCTGGTTCGATCGTGAGCACGTGTCCGGGCTCGAGTTCGCCCCCGGCTGGAGAGATCGTTGGCTCTTCGTGAATTGCCAGTCCAACGCCATGGCCGGTACTGTGGATAAATCCAGTTTCGGTGTGTGGATCGCTTCGAAGCGTCTCGTAGCCGGCGGCCTCGATGACATCACAGGCGGCGTCGTGGACCTCACTGCCGGTTACACCCGGTTTGACGGCCTCGAGGGCAGCCTCGTACGCTTCGTTCGTTACCCGATAGCGTCGTCTGGCCTCCTCGCTAAGGTCTCCACGGGCGAACGTTCTGGTCATGTCCGCGAAGTAGCCCGTCTCCTTGTTGCGCGGAAAGATGTCGACGACGATCAGCTCGTCGGCCTCGAGCGGGCCGCTGCCGCGGTCGTGGGGATCTGCGGCATCGGCCCCGCAGGCGACGATCGTATCGTCCAGCCCACAGCCGTGGCGGATGAGTGTCACTTCGATTTCGGCTTTGAGGCGTTCGCTCGTCAGTGGGTCTCCATCATAGACGAGCACGCCGTCGTCGACGTCGGCGTCTGCCAGAAGCGTTTCGGCGGTCGCCATCGCTGCTTCGTTTGCTCGCTGCGTGCGTTGGATCTGTTCGCGTTCCCACTCGGTTTTGATCGCCCGGCTTTCGGCGACGATACCGTCCGTTTCGACAGTTACCGAAATGCCCCACTCGCGGAGGCCATCGGCAGTCCCCGTCGGAAATCGCGGCGGGACGGTAATCGACCCAATCTCGTGATCCTCGAGAAATGCCACAATCGTCCGAATCGTCCCCTCATAGCGGCCGTACTCTGCGACCAGCTGCTGGTAGTCGTACGCCGACCGTCGGGTGACCGTATCGGCGTTTGCCTCGGCACAGGCACGGCCGTACTCGAGTCCCGAGACGAGCAGGTGTATCTCACCGCCGGTGATGAGTGTCTGGTAGGGATCCGGAGCGCTAAACCCCGACAGATACCGCTGGTCGGGATCTGTGGCGTCGTCGTCGATCAGATAGCCGTCACTCTCGAGGCTCTCGAACGACGAGAGATCTGGGTCGATGTTCATACGTCGTAGTTGAGGCGTTCCCACCGTAAAGTTACATCCGCTCTCCCAGAGGCCTCGAGAATGTCCACACTACTTGTTGGCCAAACACAAGGTTTAAACCAACACCGTTATGATTATTCTGAACAATTAGAAACTATGAATAGAACTGAGCCATTGTCTGGGACGAGTCTCTACGAAGCCGCGGAGTCGTTTATCAGACAGTGTTATACCGAACTCGAGAAAGAAGACGAAATCGAGTCGCGGCTCTCGGAGATCGAAGACGAAATTCGCGCTCACGACCACTACGAGCATACGTTCGAGGAGATAGAACACGGGGCGCGAATGGCCTGGCGAAACAGTCCGCGGTGTGTTGGTCGACTCTTTTGGGAGACACTCGTCGTTCGGGATCGACGGGATGTCGATGACGCCGCAGGTGTCCACCAGGAGTGTAATAGGCATCTAGAGGAAGCCCGAAACGGTGGAAAGATCCAGCCGACGATCACGATTTTCCCACCTGCAGTCCGCGGCGAAGACCAGGTTCGAATCTGGAACCACCAACTGCTGCGGTTTGCAGGCTATGAGACCGACGACGGGTTCGTCGGTGATCCAGCCCAGGTGGAACTGACAAACTACTGTCTCGAGCGTGGCTGGGAGCCCCCACGGACCGAGTTTGATTTCCTGCCACACGTCATCCAGATCGGTGATCGGGACCCGAAACTGTTCGAGGTGCCGGAGTCAGCAACTGGGCGTGTCCCGATCACCCACCCAAAATATGAGTGGTTCGCGGACCTCGATCTCCAGTGGTATGACGTCCCTGCCGTCTCGGATATGTGTCTCGAGATCGGCGGCATCCAGTATCCGGCGGCACCGTTTAATGGCTGGTATCTGGCGACGGAAATCGGCGCTCGAAACTTCGCCGACGAAGATCGATACGACATGTTAGCGCCCGTCGCCGAGCGACTGGGAATCGATACCTCCGAACCCGAATCGCTCTGGCGGGACGAAGCCGTCGTTGCGCTCACTCGAGCAGTGCATCACTCTTTCGATGCAGAAGGCGTGATGATCGTCGACCACCATACCGTCACCGAGCAGTTCGAAGCGTTCGAACGCCGTGAGAAGGCTGCGGGGCGAACAGTCTATGGCGACTGGACGTGGCTAATCCCGCCTGTTTCCCCGGCGACGACGCCGATCTGGAAGAACAAATACGAGATGAAGATGGTCGATCCGAACTTCTACTATCAGGAGTCGCCGCTTGAAGGCGAGACACCCCCGGAAATAGTCTCGATGATGAGCACTGACACCTAGT
>LKMM01000086.1 GCA_001563885.1 Natrialbaceae archaeon B1-Br10_E2g27 | reverse complement strand
GTTTTGCAAGCCACGATCGGACAGTGTGTTGGTATCCCAAAGTGCAAACGCGAGAGCAGAACGGATTTACGTTCTCATCGTTTGGTCTCGAGTATGGATTACGAATCGAGTCTCAACCGAGCGATGGATGAGGTGCCGGATATCGGCGGCGACGAACAACGACTGCAGATTCCCGATGCCGAGACCCAAAAAGACGGGGCTTTTACCCGGTTTACGAACCTCGGCGAGATTGCAGATACACTCTCACGTAAGGACGAACACCTCCATCGGTTCGTCCAGCGTGAACTGGGCACCAACGGCAAGTACGAGGACGGACGCGCACGGTACAACGGAACGTTCTCGCCGACGGACCTCAACGCCTCAATCGACGCCTACGTCGAAGAGTACGTCCGCTGTTCTGAATGTGGACTGCCCGACACCCGTCTGGTCCGAGAGGATCGCACGCCGATGTTGCGCTGTGATGCGTGTGGTGCGTTCCGTCCGGTCACGAAACGCTCGACGACCAGCCAGACCCAACAGCAAGCCGACGCCGTCGAAGAGGGCAACACCTACACCGTCGAGATCACCGGCACCGGCCGCAAAGGCGACGGTGTCGCCGAGAAAGGCCAGTATACGATTTTCGTCCCCGGTGCCGAGAAAGGCGACGTCGTCGACATCTATATCAAGAATATCTCGGGCAACCTCGCCTTTGCCCGACTCGCCTGAACGCTCACCCGCGAAACGCTTCTCGGGGAGACCGCGACAGTAAAGTCAATTTGTGCTCGTTACACTCTTGTGGGAGTCTCGTTCGATCTCTTCGATACGCTCGTCACTGCCGATCGGCCCGCCGACCCGGCGACAGCCGTCGCCGCCGAACTCGAGGCCCGAGACGTTCCGGTTCCCGACGACTGGGCGAGGGCCTACACCGAATCACACATTGACGCCCCGGACGGAGCCGAGATACCTTTACCGGCACACGTCGCCCACGCGCTTGCAAGCCGCGATATCGACGTCTCCGGCAATGCTGCCAGGCGTGCCGTCGTCGCGGCGTTCGATCCCGACGTCGAGACCAGACCGGGCGCACTCGAGGCGATCGAGGCCGCCAGCGGGTACGGTCCGGTCGCGATCTGTTCGAACTGTAGTGTCCCCGAACTCGTCTCACGAACGCTCGTTCGGGCCGAGTTCGGCAGGGGCGAGTTCGATGCAATCGTAACGAGTGTCGGCTGTGGCTGGCGAAAGCCCGCCCCACAGATCTTCGAGATCACTGCTGATCGTCTCGGCGTTACACCGAGCGAACTCGTCCACGTCGGCGACGACCCCCTGACCGATGGCGGAGTCGACGCCGTTGGCGCCACGCCCATCATACTCGAGGAGACCGCCCTTTCTGCGGTGCCCGATCGACTGGCGGCCATCCAGCGGGTTCCAGAGGAGTGAGTCGAATGTCGAGGGGTGATCCGTCGTGACCGAGACCATCACGACCCTCGCGGTGATCGGCCTCGCGTTTAGCCTCGATCTGTTGATCGGTGAACCACGAAACCAGTGGCACCCAGTCGCGTGGTTCGGTCGGTTCGTCGCCTTCCTGGATCGCGACTGGGCGAGCACCGACCGTGGCCAACAGGTGGTCGGCATCGCGATTGCCGGTTTCACGCCGCTTTTGCCCGCAATCGTCGCCGGTGGGCTGGTATATGCCGTCGGAACGATCCAGCCGCTGGCCGGTGCTGTCCTCGCCGGCGTCGTCCTCTTCGTCTCGACCAGTCTGCGCTCGCTGCTCGAGCTCACCGAGACGGTACTCGAGGCGACTGAGGGCGACCTCGAGATTGCCCGCGAGGAGATTCGTGGCCTCGTCGGTCGGGAGCGGACGGGGCTGTCGTCCGAGCAGCTACGAAGTGCGGCCATCGAGAGTGTCGCCGAAAACCTAGCCGACGGGCTCGTTGCGTCGTTGGTCGCGTTCGCGCTGTTCGCGCCGGTTTCGTTGCCCGTCGCTACAGCGGCTGCGGTGTGGGTCAAAGGCGTCAACACGCTCGATTCGATGCTTGGCTATCCCGAGAAACCGATCGGCACCGCAAGCGCGCGTCTCGACGACTTCGTCATGTGGATTCCCGCCCGCCTGACGGCGCTTGCGATCGCAGCCGCCGCCGGTAATCTGCGGGCGCTGTGGGAGGCTCGCACGTGGGCTCGAGTGCCCGCCTCGCCGAACTCAGGCTGGCCGATGGCGACGCTCGCCTGCGTTCTCTCGATCCGGCTCTGGAAAGTGGGAGTGTACGATCTAAATCCTGATGCCGACCTCCCGACGATCGAGGACGGTACTCGAGCCGTCACCCTCGTCGGGTTCGCTGCCGTCGTCTCGGTGATCTTTGCCGTCGTACTGGCGACGGCAAGCGGGGCCCTCGTCGAAATCACGAGCGCGAACGAAGCGGTTGAGGTGATCCGGCCATGATCGGTCGCTGGCTCGGTGCGGTTCGGGGTGGACTCAGCTTTTTAACGCGTCTGCCGGTTCGCTCACGTGAGGGTGACTGGGATGCACTACGGGAGACGCCCGGTGTGTTTCCGGTTGTCGGCTTCATTGCTGGGGCGATCACAGCCGCCCCGCTACTTGCAAGCGGGACCGTCCCCGAACCGACGGTCGCAGTTGCGTACCTGCTTGCAGTCTATGGCGTAACCGGTATCCACCACCTCGATGGAGTCGCGGATCTCGGTGATGCGGTCGTCGTCCATGGCGATAGAGAGCGCCGACGCGAGGTGCTGACAGATACGACGACCGGCGTCGGCGCACTGCTTGCCGTCGTCGTAGTCGTCGTTGGGCTTGCACTTGGCGGACTCGGGCTGGCTGGTGTTCCCATCGCAGTCGCCGTCGCAATCGTCGTCGCTGCAGAGGTCGGCGCGAAACTCGCAATGGCCGCGATGGTCACACTCGACACTGCAGCCTACGAGGGGATGGCAAAGCAGTTTACTGACCCGGTCGGTCAACGATCTATACTGGCACCAATCGCCGTTTCGCTTCCGGCCGCGATGCTTGCCTGGCCCCATTTAGCCGCCGCCATCGCGCTTGTTTCGGCCGTTGGGTCGGCCGCGTTGCCGTGGTACTGGGCCGACCGACACCTCGGCGGGCTCAGCGGCGATATTGTCGGTGCGGCCAACGAAATCGGCCGCGTTGGGGGCGTTCATGCAGGGGTGATCGCATGGACGCTATTGTGATGTGTGGCGGCGACGGAAGCCGTCTCGAGAGCACCCACGAGAAACCACTCTATCCACTCGAAGGGGCCCCACTGATCGACCGCGTGTGCCGTGGGCTCGAGGATAGTACGATCGAGACGATATATGCGGCCGTCTCGCCGAAGACCCCCGACACGCGCGCTCATCTCGAGCGGTTCGAATCCGTCTGCGTGATCGAGACTGCCGGCGACGGCTACGTCACCGATCTGCTTTCGCTCCTCGAGCGACCGAGCATCGAACAGCCCGTCTTTACCGTCGCCGCGGATCTCCCGTTGCTCGAGGCAGCCGTCGTCGACCGAATTCTCGAGCGCTACGGCGGCCGGAAGCGGTCACTGACAGTCTGTGTCCCAACCGCGCTGAAACGACGCCTCGGCGTCAGCGTCGACACGACGCTCGAGGCGACACCCCACCTCGCGCCGACGGGGGTCAACGTCGTCGGCACCACTGACGAATCCATGAGCTCCGTAACCTACGACTCGAGACTCGCAGTCAACGTCAACAGACGAACCGACGCCCGCGTCGCGTCGACGCTTCTTGGGGCGACCGACAAGCGGGGAACCGGCTGGCCGGGAGGTGAGGACCCGTGCGAATAGTACTTCCGGCAGGGACGACCGAAACGGCCCGCATCGAGGGAATCAGCGCTGCGGGTGCGGCCCCGACGCTCCTGGCCCACACCCCATCAGCCGACGTCGAAATCCTCGAGTATGGTCGGCCGACCGGCGCGCCCGTAACGCCAGTCTCACCAACAGGGTGTCCAACGCCGGCAGCAGTCACGCGGGCCGTCCGCGAGGTCGTCGGCTTCGAGGTGACCGTCGTCGATGCCGGCCTTGCAAAGCCAACGGCCGCTCCGACCGTCGATGTCGGGGCCGAGCCCGGAGCCGACATCCGCGACCCTATCGCCGTTCCCGACGCCGACGCCATCTACGACCGCGCGTACACGCTGGGAACGACGTTTCCGGATTCCAAACTCGTCATCGGTGAGACGATCCCCGGGGGCACGACGACCGCCCTCGGCGTCCTCACCGCCCTGGGCGAATCAGTAGGCGTCTCATCCTCGCTTCCCGACAATCCACTCGAGCGAAAACGTGCGGTCGTCGAGGAGGCACTGGCCGCAAGCGGTCTCGAGGCGGGCGACTGCGAAAGCGCGCCGATCGAGGCGATACGGGCAGTCGGCGATCCCGTCCAGGCAACCGTCTTCGGACTCCTCGCAGGCGCACTCGAGACCGGAACCGAGATAACCCTCGGCGGGGGCACACAGATGGTCGCCATTGCGGCTGCCCTTCGCCACGCTGGCATCGAAGCCTCACTGACGATCGCAACCACCGTCTTTGTCGCCGAGAAACGGGATGGCGAACTCGAGGCCGTCTGCGATCGCCTCGACTGTGAGCTTCGAGTGACCGATCCCGGCTTCGATCGGCGCGATCACGTCTCGATGGCTCGCTACTGTGCCGGTGAGGCAAAAGAGGGCGTCGCGATGGGCGGTGCGCTCTCGCTCGTCGGAGACGAGGAGATGGACACAGTTCGTGACCGATTCGAAGCCATCTGTACACGGCTTGGGATCGACGGTGACGACTCGAGCGGTGATCTCACCAGTCCGACCCCGACCGACGACCACGGCGGATCACTGCCACAGGAGGAAGACAGTGGACCCTGATTCGGTTCGGCGCGTCGAGCGCGTCGCACACGGCGGCGAGTCCGACCCCGACATCCTCGATTTCTCGGCCAACACGAACCCGTACGTACCCGACGGCGTCGAAGACGTCTACGCCGACGCACTCGAGCGCACACGCCGGTATCCGGACGATGACTATCCGGAATTTCGAGCCGCAGCAGCCGAGTTCGTCGGCTGTTCGCCCAGGCAAATCGTTCCGACAGCCGGCGGACTAGCTGCACTCAGACTCGCGATGGCGACGACACTCGAGTCCGGTGACGAGGCCCTCGTTCCGGCCCCGAGCTTTGGCGAGTACGCCCGCGAAATCGCTCTCCAGGGAGCAAAGCCGCGGTTTGTCTCCCACGACAAGATTCTCGACGTTGGCACGGAGACGCTTGCCGACTGTGCGCTCGCCGTCGTCTGTACACCGAACAACCCGACGGGCGAGACGGCTGATCCGAAAATGCTTGCGGCCTTTGCCGACCGATGTGAGAGAGCCGGCACCACACTGCTCGTCGACGAGGCCTTCCTCGGCTTTACCGACCTCCCGTCGGCAGCCACACTCGAGCGCGAGGGTGTCGTGGTGGCCCGCTCGCTCACGAAACTGTTCGGACTGCCCGGGCTTCGGGCAGGCTTTGCCGTCGCGACCGGCGACCACCTCGCGGCCCTCGAGACGGCCAGACGGGCCTGGTCGCTCGGGACACCCCCAGCGGACGTGGGCACGTACTGCCTTCGCCAGTCAGGATTTATCGAGGAGACCCGCGACCGCGTCGCGAGCGAACGCAAGCGCATGCAGGCCACACTCGAAGAGCGCTTTGCGGTCTCTCCATCGGACGCGCCGTTTCTCTGCTGTGAGCTCTCTGATGAGGCGGTATCGGACGTCATCGCGACGGCTCGCGAACAGGGCGTTGCGATCCGAGATGCAACGACGTTTCGGGGACTCGATTCGCACGTTCGGGTCGCAGTCAAAGATCCTGCGGCCAACGACCGCCTGCTCGCCGCCCTCGAGGTCGACCCATGACCGAAGAACCGAGCGGCTACGACGTCGATCGCCGGAATGGCGTTCTCGCGGTCAGCCGACCCGACACCGAGTGGCTCTCCACTGGAGCCAACGGCGGACGCTGTCACAGCCAGCGGGCGTACAACATTTCCGTTCCCGACAACTGGGGTTACACCGACCTCACGACCTACGTCGACGACCGACTCGAGCGCGCCGGCTTCGATGCAAAAACGTCCAGTGGCGATCGTCCGCCAGCGCTGCTCACCGGCGTCGGCGTCACAGACGCTCGAGGCGCACGCTGTGGCTCCGTTGTGGCATATGCGACCGCCGGCATCTCGAACCCTGCCGCCTTGCCGATGGATCCACCCGGGGGCTCGCTTCCCGAGGCTGTCGACCCAGCCGAGTCGGGAACGGTCAACCTCATCGTTGGGACGACCCGATCGCTGACCGAGGGCGCGCTTTCGAACCTGCTTGCAGTCGTCGCCGAGGCGAAAGCCGCGACGTTACTCGAACAGACCGGGGTTCCCGGCACCACGACGGACGCGATCATCATCGGTCACGATCCAACCGGCCGACCGGCCCGCTTTTCTGGGTCCGGTACGCCGGTCGGTGCAGCGGCTCGAGCCTGCGTTCGCGACAGCCTAACGGCTGGGCTGTCTGCACACTACGCCGATCGCGAGCAATCAATCTCGGATGCAGCAACCGACGCCGATCACGGAGTCTCGACTGACGTTCGAACGAAGCCACTCCACACGCTCGAGTCGCCGTGACGATCAGGCGTCGGCGTTGCTCGTATCGACGTCGGTGCCGATCTGGACGAACCCATAATCACAGTCCGGACAGTGCCACTTGACCTTCCGGCCGAGATGAACCGTTGTGCTCGCTGCACGGTAAAACGTCTTCGTCCCGCCACAGACCGGACAATCGTGCTCGAGTTCCATCGACATACGCCTGCGTTGTTCCCCGGAGATGTTTAACATACTGGTCGATGCTGACCGGGAACGTCTCTCGAACGTCGGCAACCGACAGTCAGTAGTTAAGTGCGCCGAAGCCAACGACTCGTCTATGGCGATTTACACCGGTCGCGGCGACGAGGGACGGACCGATCTTCGAGACATGACCCGCGTCTCGAAGGCAAGCGCCCGAATCGAAGCCTACGGCACCGTCGACGAACTCAACGCCCTCATCGGAACCGTCCGACCCACAGGCTACGATGATATCGACGAGCAACTCCGAACCGTCCAGAACCACCTCCACGTCGTCCTCGCCGATTTCGCAAATCCAGATCCAGACGAAGACGACCCCGTCGTCCGGGCCGACCACGTCGACACTATCGAAACCTGGATCGACGACTACGACGAGGAACTCGAGCCCCTGACCTCGTTTATCCTGCCGACGGGAAGCGAACACGGGGCACAGCTACACCACGCCAGAACAGTCTGTCGGCGCGCCGAACGCCGTGCAGTTGCACTCGCCGCCGAGGACTCGATCAACGACCAGGCCGTCCAGTATCTCAACCGACTGTCGGATGGCCTCTTTACTCTCGCTCGCGTCGTCAACGCACGGGACGGCGAACTCGAGGAAACGCCACAGTACTGAGACGGACTACTGTCCCACGGTACCGACGATCGCCGACCCCGGAGTAGTCGATCATCGGGAAGGGCCGACAGCGGTCAGTATGAAATCCCAGACAGTGACGTCTGACAGCTACCCATTGTGACGACTCGAATGGTGACAGCTGACAGCCACCTCGTGTTCAGGGCTGTTCGTCGAACACCCGAATCTCGTATGCATCTGGGTCGTCCTCGCCGTGTGGCGTTATCAGATCCCGAGTATCCCCGCTGAACGAGACCGTCTCGCCGGGATTATCTATCACGTCGCTGGTCGTCCCCAGAAACCGATCGCTCTCGTCGTAGACGAGTGCAACGACGGCGATCCGATCCGGCGAGTCCTCATCAAAGGCCACCTCCCCTGAAATATCCACGATATCGTCTTCGACTTCCATACTCGAGTCGACGATTTGGGCGTCCTCGAGCGGTGATCCCTGTGGTCGACCGTGTTCTGTATACCTCGAGTGTCGAAGTTCGTAGACGTCCTCTGTCTCGTATTCTTTCCGGAGATAGTATCTCCACGTCGTATTTGCTGGGAGGTAGTCCGTAGATCGGTTCTCAAAGCCAAGCATCGACCCACCCTCGGCAAAAAACTCCGTCTGAATCTCCAGTTTACCGTGGGCGACGGTGGAGTTATTTGCGATCTCGATCCGTGTCCAGGTCCCGTCGTTTCCGAGTCCATCGGTCCGAAACGGTGCCGAAAAAACCTCCTCGTCGACGACTTCGGTCTCGACTTCTTCATCTGTCTCCTCACCGTTCCCGAGACACCCGGCCACTGACATCCCAATCCCACCTGCAATCGATACCCCCAAAAACCGCCTGCGGGAGACACCCTGTGACATTACTAGCTACTATTCTGCTAGTCATTTATAAAATTAGTTACTAGTCGGGTGGCGAAGATAGCATCGAACTCCGTTCGCTGGGACGCTAAAACAGGTTCTACACCCTTCGCCGATCCGTCCAGCGAGCAGGTGGACACTGCCGGTCAGTGGGGACGATATTCTTGTTGCCTACGAAAGGACTATATTTGCGTCTGTCGTACTCGTCTCGATCATCTGATGAACAACCACTTTCGCGACAGCCGCTATTATCTCAAACGAGCCGCCGAACACGCCCGACTCGGCGTGATAGAAACAATCAACCCCATCGTGGGACGCGTTCGGTCGAAACTCGGCATCGAACCCCCAGAACCCGAACCCAGCCGTCTCGAGACAGTTCGTGACGGCGTCTCGGATCTCGAGACTCGAGCGAGTCAGCGTGTTCACAGTGCAGCCGGTGTTACTCGAGAGCGGGTCGGCGCGTTCCGGGCCGACCGGTGAAAGGAACGCTTAAGTCGACCGGTCCGATATTTTTGCGTGCGGGTTGGTGATCTAGTCCGGTTATGATACCTCCTTCACACGGAGGAAGTCGGCAGTTCAAATCTGCCCCAACCCAT
>LKMM01000085.1 GCA_001563885.1 Natrialbaceae archaeon B1-Br10_E2g27 | reverse complement strand
TGATGAGAGACGCAAACCGGCCAGTCGACGCCGAAACATCCTCACACACGACACTATCGCGCAGACGCCTCACACAACTTGCCGCTGGCGGGGTGACCGCCGGTCTCGCAGGTTGTACTGCAGTCACCGATGGTGATGAAGACAAAACTGTCCGCGTCGCTTCGCGAAATACCATCTCGTCGTTCGACCCGCTTCAGAACTCGACGACTCTCCAGCGGATCGGGCTTACGGAATGTCTCGTTCGGGTTGATTTCGATGCCGAACTCGCTCCAGCCATAGCCGAGTCGTGGTCGGTCGCTGCGGACGATCTCACGTGGACGTTTTCCCTTCGCGACGATGTGACGTTTCACGACGGGACTGGTCTCGACGCCGAAACAGCGATTCCATCGCTCGAGCGGGCGTTTACGTCGAGTTCGCTCGCTGACGTGCCGTTTGAGGGTGTCGAATCGACTGGCGAGTACGAACTCGAGATCGAAACGACGGAGCCGTTTGCACCGTTGCCAGCCTACGCTGCAATGCACGAGACTGCGCTTTTGAGTCCGGATTCGTTCGACGGTGACGACGTCGAAACGCCGTATGCAGCGGGACCGTTCCAGTTCGACGAGTTGATCCCTGAAGAGGAGATCTCTCTTTCACGTTTTGAGGACTACCACGGCACCGTCCCCGAGGTTGACGGCGCAGTGTATGACTCGGTCCCGGACAATCAGACTCGTCTGCTGACCGTCGAAAACGGCGACGCCGAGATGGGGCGGGTACTCCCAGTCTCGGCGATCGACCGACTCGAGGATCGGGACGACATCCGAGTCGACGTCTATGAGGTCCCACGAATGCGTTGTGCGCAATTCAACACTCGATTTGCACCCTTCGACGACCAACGCGTTCGACAGGCCGCCACGCACGCAATCGATCGTAAGGCCATTGTCGATGATCTCCTCGAAGGGGTGGTCGATACCGCCGTTGGGCCGTATCCCGACTCGATCGAGTGGGGTGTCGACGGCCTCGAGCCGTATCAACACGATCCCGAAGCGGCACGCGAGTTGCTTACCGAGGCAGGCTGGGAAGAGACGGGTAACGGCGTCCGCGCCCGCGACGGTGAGGAACTCGAGATTCAGATTATCACCTACTCGAACCGGCCAGCACTCCCAGACATTGCAACCGTCCTACAGGAGCAACTCGGTGAGGTGGGCTTCGATGTCGATGTGGAAGTAGTCGAGGTGTCGGCGATCCACGAACGAGCCGACGAGATGGCCGATGTCGTGATCTGGTCGGCGAACGTCTATGGCTGGCCCGCCGATCCGGATCGGCTCCATTACGTCTATCACTCCGAAGACGGCGGTCTCCACCACGGGTATGAGAACGAACGCGTCGACGAACTGCTCGAGGAGGGACGACGCGCCGTCGGTGATAGACAACGGCGCAAAGAAATTTATGACGAAGTCCAACAGATCACGATCGAAGAAGTGCCGATCACCTACCTCACCTACTACGAGTTGATCGTCGCCCAAACGACGGCCCTCGAAGGATATGATCAACACCCCACCGAGTACGGATTCTTCCTCGAGAACGTCACACTCGATCGATGAGCGCTCGAGTAGCCACCGACCAACCGCATCGTTCAAGGACGCCAGGAGGCGATCGTAAACGCGTATGATCTCGGCCGAGTACATCGCCTATCGGATCGGCACCTCTTCGCTCGTACTCGTCTGTGTTTCGGTACTGACGTTTGGGATGATGTACCTTACGCCAGGAGATCCCGCACGTGCGATTCTCTACCACCAGACAGGTCAACAGCCATCGGCGGAGGCAGTTACTGCGTTTCGGGAAGAACATGGGTTCAACGAGCCGTTTCCCGTCCAGTACTGGAACTGGATTACCGACATCTTCCGAGGCGACTTCGGAACCTCGTTCCGGACGAATCGGCCAGTCGCGACGATGATCGTTGACGCCATCCCTGCAACACTCGAGTTAGCGATTGCGGCAATGGTTGTCGCTCTTGTCGTTGCGATTCCAACTGGTGTCGCGAGTGCCGTCTACCGCGGGACCTGGATCGATCAGGCGAGTCAGCTATTTGCACTAGCCGGTGTTTCGATGCCGAACTTCTGGTTGGGGTATCTGTTGATAATCGTCTTTGCATTACACCTCGGGTTGTTTCCGGTCTCCGGGACTGGGGGGCTCTCGTATCTCGTGTTGCCAGCGATCGCACTCGGGACCGGAATGGCTGCCATCGTCACTCGCCTCGTTCGGACCTCGATGCTCGACGTACTCGACGCTGAGTATGTGGATACGGCCCGCTCGAAAGGTCTGACCGAGCGCATCGTAATTTACAAACACGCATTGCGAAATGCCCTGATTCCAGTTATTACGGTCGTTGGGCTGCAGTTTGGCTTCGTCCTGAGTGGGGCTGTCGTCATCGAAATCGTCTTCCAGCGGCCGGGGCTCGGAATGATGCTCGTCGATGCGATTTTCGCCCGGGATTTCCCAGTCGTCCAAGGCGTCGTGTTGGTTATTTCTGTTCTCTTTATCGTGACGAACCTGCTTGTCGACCTCTCTTACCGCGTGCTCGATCCACGCGTCGAACTCGGAGGTGAGAACGCATGAGCGCTCTCGGCAGTGTGGCCGCTCGCTTCCGTTCACGGCTTGGCACTGCTGTTGGACGGCTCCGATCCGGTCGAGTCAACATGGTCGGGAACTCGGCTGTGGCTGAACTGCGATCGAATCGGTTGACGCTGGTCGGCGCAATCATTGTTGGCATCCTCGGGTTCGTCGCAATCGTCGGGCCGACAGTCGTCCCGTACGATCCGACGGCACAGGACCTCTCGAACCGGCTTCAACCACCGTCGCTTGCCCATCCGCTGGGGACCGACCAACTTGGACGGGACGTCACGACGCGGCTGGTCTACGGGACGCGGGTCTCGCTTGGGATCGCAATTGCCGTGACCACAATCCGGGTTGTTATCGGGACAATCGTTGGCCTGGTCGCCGGCTACGCGGGTGGCTGGGTCGACGAGCTATTCATGCGACTCGTCGACATCCAGCTTGCGTTCCCGGGACTCGTACTCGCGTTGGTCGTTGCCGGTATCCTTGGACCGAGTCTCCGGAACGTGATGATTGCTCTGGCTATCGTTGGATGGACCACGTACGCCCGGGTAGTGCGTGGGAGCGTACTGAGTAGAAAAAAACGGCGGTACGTTGATGCGGCTCGTCTCTTCGGAACACCACGGCGTCGACTCTTCAAGCGCCATCTCTTGCCGGGTGTGATCAACCCAGTAATCGTAATTGCGACGCTGAATCTCGGGACAGTCGTCCTCGCGACGGCCGGGCTCTCGTTTATTGGACTTGGTGCTCAGCCACCGACCCCTGAGTGGGGGACGATGCTCGCCGGCGGCCGCGAGTATGTCCGCTCGGCGTGGTGGATCGTCAACGCACCGGGTGTCGCGATTATGCTGACGGTGCTTGGCTTCAACCTGCTCGGGGACGGACTGCGAGATATCCTCGATCCGAAACAACAGGCCCGCGTCGAGGAGGTCTAACCGATGGCACGATCATCCGCTCCCTTACTGTCGGTCGAAAACCTCGAAACCCAGTTCGCCGATTCCGGCGGCTCGGTTCGTGCTGTCGACGGTGTCACTTTCACCGTCGATTCCGGTGAAGTCGTCGGCCTCGTCGGCGAGAGTGGCTCTGGCAAATCCGTCACCGCCCGTTCGATCATCGGTCTCGAGGATCCAGGTGAGATCGTCGGCGGCTCGATCCGGTTCGATGGGACTGATCTGACGGGCGTCGAGGACCGTATCCGCCGTCAGTATCGTGGTGACCGGATCGGGATGGTCTTCCAGGATCCGACGGCGACGCTGAACCCGGTGTTCGACGTCGGTGAGCAGATCGCCGAAGCGCTCCGTACCCACGATGTCGACAAACCACGGCTGGGCGACTACATGCATCTGCCGTTTGCAACTGATCGGAGCGCATGGGCCGATCACCGCAAGCGGGCAATCGAGTTGATGGAACAGGTCGATATCGCCGATGCGTCCGACCGCGTCGGTGATTACCCCCACGAGTTCTCCGGTGGGATGGCCCAGCGGGCGATGCTTGCAATCGCTTTGGCCAGCGATCCGGACCTGTTGATCGCCGACGAACCAACGACGGCATTGGATACGACGACACAAGCGACGATCCTCGACCAGCTAGACACCCTCGTCACAGGCCACGACACCGCCGTCTTACTCGTCACCCACAACCTCGGCATCGTGGCCGAGCGCTGTGATCGAGTTGTCGTCCTCTATGGCGGACAGGTGATGGAACGCGGTCCGACAGAACAGGTCTTAACAGATCCCGAACATCCCTACACCCGCGGCTTACTCGAGTGTCTGATCGACGACAGCGAGCGCCAGAGCAAACTCGCCACAATCGACGGCACAGTGCCAGAGCGGTTTGCGGAGACGGGATGTCCGTTCGCCTCCCGGTGTGAGTATGCAACCGATGACTGCCACGACACCGATCCACCGGTCGTCGACCGCGGCCCGGATCACGAGATCGTCTGTGGCGAACTCGAGGCGATTCCAGAGAGAGACGATGGCTCAATGGAACGACACGGCGAGACCAACGACCAGACCGTTATGGCGGATGGGCGAAGCGATTCGACAACAGCTGATACGACCGCACCGCGAGCTAGCCCCGATGAACAGGGCACAGAGCCAATCATTGCTGCGACGAACCTCTCGAAACGGTTCGAGACAACCGACTCCTGGTACGAGCGATTGCGAGGAAACCAGCAGTATCTCGATGCCGTCGAAGATGTAAGTCTTGCCGTCAATCGCGGTGAAACGCTTGGAATCGTCGGTGAAAGCGCCAGCGGGAAATCAACGCTGGTGGATCTCCTGCTGGGTCTCGAGACACCAACGACCGGACAAATCGAGCTTGCTGGCGAGCCTGTGGGTGTAGTCGACGACCGATCTACTGACCAGCTAGCCCAGGTTGGTGTTGTCTTCCAGCACACCCGTGGCAGCATCAACCCACGGGCAACCGTCGAAGACGCAATCGCTGAGCCGCTCCGTGAACAGGGCTGGGACGCCGACCGGCGAACAGAGCGGGTTGAGAAACTGCTCGAGCTAGTCAATCTCGCACCGCATCACGCCGACCGCCGGCGGCATGAACTCTCCGGTGGACAGCTCCAACGGGTTGCCATCGCCCGTGCGCTGGCGCTCGAGCCCCAACTGGTCGTCCTCGACGAACCGGTGAGTGCACTGGATGTCTCGATCCGAGCGAAGATTCTCAATCTGTTACAGGAGCTTCAGGATCGGCTTGGACTCACCTATATCGTCGTCTCTCACAATCTCTCGGTGATCGGCCACATCGCCGACCGCGCGTTGGTGATGTACGCCGGCCAGATCATGGAACGTGGGCCTACTGAAACGCTGTTCGAACGTCCCAGCCACCCCTATACGGCGTCGCTGCTCGAGGCGATCTCGTCGGTCACAAGCGACGGTCCGGCAGAGCCGTTGCCCGGCTCGGTTCCAAGCGCGGTCGATCCGCCGAGTGGCTGTCGGTTCCATACCCGCTGTCCGGCGGCTGAACCGAAATGTGAGCGCGAGGAGCCACCGATAGAACAGGTTGATGAGACACAGTCACGCTGTCATTTCGCATGCGAGATTGCGGCTGATAGCGTGCAATCGGCTGAATCAGTGACCGACGCTGACCGACACGCGGACGAACACCAATCGGCACCGCCGACAATCGGTTCCAATCACTCCAAGAACCCATGACAGACACACAACCCACGATTGACAGACGTACCGCGCTGCAAACGACACTCGGAACCGCGACTCTCGCCGTCGCAGGCTGTCTCTCGAGTGGCTCTGACGGCGGGGGTGTATTCCGCATCGCCGGACAGTGGCAACCGGACCGCGATCCCCTGGATGGCGGGAACCTGCTTCGTCGCACCGGCGTTACGGAGACGCTGGTCAGCGTCGACTACGATGCAAACCTGGTATCAAAACTCACAACGGAGTGGGAGTGGCAGGAGGACAACCACTGGGAATTTACCCTTCGGGAGGGAGTAACGTTTCACGACGGCGAACCGCTGGACGCAGCCGCAGCCGTTCAGTCGCTACAGCGCACCGTCGACTCCCCTGCCTTCGCGGACGTCCCGATCGAGTCAGTCGAGGCCGTCGACGAGATGACTGTTGCCATCGAGACCGAAACCGCGTTCGCACCGCTGCCAGCCCACCTCTCGCGCCACGAGGCGGTCGTGCTCAGTCCGGCCGCCATCGAGGCAGACGGCTCTCTCACCGATCCCGTAGGCACTGGCCCGTTTGTCCTCGAGAGCCTCGATCCCAGTTCGGAGCTGCGGGCTGTGCGCAACGATGACTACTACGGCACCCACCCCGAAATCGAGGAAGTCCGCTACGAGGTCGTCGAAGACGACCAGACGCGGCGACTGAAACTCGAGAACGGTGAGGTTGAGATGGCCCGGATTTTACCAAACGAGATGGCCAGTGAGCTCGAAGAAACCGATGGAATCGACATCTATACACCCGAGATTCCACGTATTCGATTTCTCACGTTCGACACCCAGTCGGAACCGTTTGACGATGCTCGTGTTCGACAAGCCGTCGATCACGCAGTCGACCGGGCGGCGATCACCGAATCAGTGCTTGACGGAGTCGACGACCCCGCAGTCGCGCCATTCTCTCCGGATGTAAGCGACTGGGGGAATCCTGATCTCGAGCGGGACCGCCACGATCCGGATCATGCCCGGTCGCTGCTGGCCGATGCCGGCTGGGAGCGTGAGGGAGACAATCCCCGTACTCGCGACGGTGACGAACTCGTCGTTGAACTACTCACCTTCGATGCGCGAAGCCTGCCGTTGATCGGTGAGGTACTGCAAGATCAACTCGCCGCAGTTGGGATCGATCTCGACGTGACGGTTATGGAGTACGCTGCGATGGTCGAGCAGGTCAGTCAGGACGCCTTCGATAGCTACCTGACGTCGTGGGGAACGTTGTACTACTCCGATCCTGATCGCCTTTCTGATATGTTTCACTCAGACCACGCAGACCTTCACCACGGCTATCTAAACGACCGGGTCGATACCCTGCTCGAGAAAGCGCGTGAACTTGACGATCCCGACGCGCGACAGGATCGCTACCACGAAGTCCAGTCGCTTGTCCTCGAGGACGCGCCAATCTCGGTGTTGACAAACTACACGAACGTCGTCGCGACCGCAAGCGATGTCAGCGGCTACCAGCCACACCCGATAGAGTACCTGTACGGGCTCGAATCGATTACCGTCGAGCAATGACAGAACAAACTCAAGACGATGTCAAAGCGGCCATCCGCGAGTACTGGAACAATCGTGCCGAGGAGTTCGACGACGACAGTCAACACGGGGTTCACGGCGACACCCAACGCGAGGCATGGCTGTCGGTGCTCCGCTCGTGGACGGGCGACCCGGGAAAACAGGTACTCGATGTCGGTTGTGGCACCGGCGTGATCTCACTGCTCCTTGCGGAACTCGGCCACGACGTGACCGGCGTCGATTTCGCCCCGGAGATGCTCGAGCAGGCACGCATCAAAGTCGAACGGTCGGATCTCTCCCCGACGTTCCAGCAGGCCGATGCGGAGAACCTGCCCCAGCAGACTGATTCGTACGAGCTGGTAACGGCACGGCATCTCATCTGGACGCTGCCCGCTCCCGAGCGTGCAATCGAGGAGTGGCAACGCGTTGTCCGCCCCGACGGGCAGGTCGTCCTGATCGAGGGCCACTGGGATTTCGACGAGACGTTCGAGGGATACGAAGATATCCACGACGACCTGCCGCTGTACAACGGTCGCCCACCCGAGGAGTTGGCGGCGTTTCTCCGCGAGCAGGGACTCGAGACGATCGAGTACGAACCACTCGACGACCCCGACCTCTGGGGACAGGAGCCGAACTACGAAAAGTATCTCATGGTCGGTACTGTTTCCGAGTGATTGGCTGGGATGTGCTGAACGATCCGAAGCACATCACGAATCGTGTCGGGTATCAATCACCCTCTTGCCCGCATCTCGCCAATGAGCAAGTCATACTATCGGGTGGAACGGTGTGATCGCCACCCCGGGACGGCGAGAGTCTTTCACGACGTACGTCCGGCAGTATCAGTCAGGAATCAAAGACGGTGACAACGGACGCCAGTTTGCAAGCGGGTTATCGTCTTGCGAGGACGTGCCCGTCGTGACACCGGCAGTTGCACGTAAAGTAAGCCGCGTTCTCACTGACGGCCTCGAGCGAATTGAGTACCGATGTTGCATCATCTTGATCGGTAACCTCGACGTTGACGATCGACCGCTCGCCACGTTCGAGTGCTGCCCGTGCCTGGTCGACAGCCAGCCGTTCAGGTTGGAGCGCCTCGATCAGGACTGCCTCGATACTCCGATCCGCTTGTGTCGGCAGATGCCCATCAGACCTGGCTAACGAGAGGCTATCATCGGCGTAGACATACTCGGCGAGATCCGGCCCATCGAACGATCGGACGCGTTCTCTTGTTGACTCCCTGAACTGATTACCGATGAGAAAACACTCGATGCCGTGTCGATCGGCGACCCGTTCGTAGTCGGTGGCACTGGCAAGCGTTTCAGGAGTCACCACGACGAACACCACATCGAACCGGTCTGGGTCTGACCTGATCGCATCTACGCCAGCAGGGCAGTCCTCGACGGTCCACTCGATACCAAGCGCGTCGTCGCTTCCAGTCGGCAACTCGCGTAGGAATCGGGTGGCCTCTCCGGTTACCGTCACTTGCGTCCGTTCCGCGAGGCGAGCGCCAACGAGCGTGGCGACGGTCGTTTTGCCAACGCTCGAGTCACCGACGAATCCAATATGGCACGTTGCAGTATCGACTCCACCTGTTGTGTCTGTCTTTGTCAACACAGGTGTTGCTAGTATATC
>LKMM01000084.1 GCA_001563885.1 Natrialbaceae archaeon B1-Br10_E2g27 | reverse complement strand
TCGGCGTCGCGTGCGACTTTCACCGTCACCTCGTGGCTGTCGCCGTCGATCTCGAGAGAAACCGTCTCGAACTCCCGACTTGCGATCCAACGATGGGTGACGCCCACGTCACGGACGCCTAAAGTGCCAGTCTCTTCGGCAAGCGCTCGAGCGACCCGTTGTCGATCCGCCGGCCGGCAGATCACCTTGATGAGGTGACCAGGGCGGGCCTTTTTCATCGTCGCCGGCAAGACAGACACGTCTCGCGCACCCGCGTGTGCGAGCGTTTCTTGGAGGCCACCGAGCACCTCCGGCGTCGCGTCGTCGACGTTCGTCTCGAGGACGGCGATGTCTTCTTTGTGGAGGCCGCGGCCACCGTCGCCGACGAGCACCCGAAGCACGTTCGGGTGGGGATCGAGGTCGTAACCACCCGCGCCATACCCCGAGTGCCCGACCTCGAGTGCCGGAAGCGTCTCGACGCCGTCTGCGAGATGGCCAAGAATGGCGGCCCCCGTCGGCGTCAGCAGTTCCCGATCGACGGGGCCACCGCGAAGCGACCAGTCAGCCCGTTTTGCGATTTCGACGACTGCAGGCGTTGGCACTGGATACTGCCCGTGGCTCATCCCGACTGACCCGCCGCCGGTCGCAAGCGGCGTCGTGACGATTCGATCCGGCTCGAGGTCTCGAATCAAGAGGGTTGCGCCGACGATATCGGCAATCGCGTCGTCAGCACCCACCTCGTGAAAGTGGATTTCCTCGAGTGACTCGCCGTGTACGCTTGCCTCTGCTTCCCCTAACAGTTCGAAAATTGCCAGTGTGTCGCGTTCGACCGGCGGCTCGAGGTCCATCTCCTCGACAATGTCACAGACCTCGAGATAGCTGCGATGTGGGCCGTGGCCTTCGGCGCGGACGTGGTCGTGGTGGTTCCCATCGCCGTGGTCGTGACAGCCGTCCTCATCGCTGGTCAACAGAACGTCGACGGTCGTCGCTGCGATACCGGATTTAACTGTCTCATCGATACGAAACTCCACATCGAGGGCGTTGGTGACGGGCTCGAGAACGCCTGGATCTGCGCCGGCATCGAGCGTGGCGGCGAGGATCATATCTCCGCTTGCACCCATCCGACCGTCGAAGGCGAGAACGTTCATGGCTAAGAGGCGGCGACGATGAGTAAAAAGCCATTCCTCGAGTCGTCGGTGGTGCCAAAAGGGGCCGATGTCGACACGTCTATGTAGTCCCGTTCCCACCATAGAACTGGTAGCAGCTAGCACTGTGAGGACGAGCAAAAAACCTATCCGACCCCAAATCGGAGTCACTGACATCATCGTCCATCCCGAATCATGAACGAAGTTCAACTGGAGGTTGCGAAGGCGTACCCGAACGACTCGGGTCGTGGTATCGCCAGACTCGACCCGGACACGCTCTTGCATCTGAAGCTGAGTCCGGGCGACATCATCGAAATCGAGGGCGCAGACACCACCGCCGCGAAGGTGTGGCGGGCAGATCGGCAAGACTGGAACACCGACACCGTCCGTATCGACGGTTTCACCCGTCAAAACGCCGATGTCGGAATCGGCGAACGGGTGACGATCCGGAAAGCAGAGGCAACAAAAGCCGAGAGTCTGGTGCTTGCGCCTCCTGAAGAGGCGTCTGTGCAGTTTGGCTCGGATGCTGCCGGGATGGTCAAACGCCAGATACTGAAACGTCCCGTCGTGGGCCGGGACATCGTGCCCGTTATGTCCTCGACGAACCATCCCTTCATGCGCTCGCCGGGACAGGCGATTCCGCTGATCGCCGTCGAAACTGAGCCCGAAGGCGTGGTTCTCATCACCGAAGATACCGACGTCGAGTTGCGCGAAGAGCCAATCTCTGGCTTCGAGAAGACCGGCGGCGGCATTACCTACGAGGACATCGGCGGCCTCCAGGGAGAGATCCAGCGCGTCCGGGAGATGGTCGAACTGCCGATGAAACACCCCCAGATATTCAAGAAACTGGGGATCGAGCCGCCACAGGGTGTCCTGTTGCATGGCCCACCAGGCACCGGGAAGACGCTGCTTGCGAAGGCAGTCGCAAACGAAACCTCCGCGAGTTTCTTCTCTATTGCCGGCCCAGAGATCATCTCGAAATACTACGGCGAATCAGAACAGCAACTCAGAGAGATCTTCGAGGACGCAAGCGAGGAGTCACCGGCGATCATCTTCATCGACGAACTCGACTCGATCGCCCCCAAACGCGAAGACGTCACTGGCGAGGTCGAACGCCGCGTGGTCGCCCAGTTGCTGACGATGATGGACGGGTTAGAGGCCCGTGGGCAGGTCATCGTCATTGCCGCGACGAACCGCGTCGACAGCGTCGATCCTGCACTTCGTCGGCCGGGCCGATTCGACCGTGAGATCGATATCGGCGTCCCCGACGAGATGGGTCGCGAGGAGATTCTCCAGATCCACACCCGTGGGATGCCACTGTCTGATGACGTCAACCTCTCACACCTTGCAGACGAGACCCATGGGTTCGTCGGCGCGGACATCGAGAGTCTAACCAAAGAAGCCGCGATGAAAGCCCTGCGGCGGTACCTGCCGGAGATCGATCTCGACGAAGAAGACATCCCGCCGAGTCTGATCGATCGGATGATCGTCAAACGCGAGGACTTCCGCGGTGCCCTAAACGAGGTCGAGCCCTCGGCGATGCGCGAAGTACTCGTCGAACTCCCGAAAATATCCTGGGACGACGTCGGTGGGCTCCATTCGGCCAAAGAGCAGGTCCAGGAATCCGTCGAGTGGCCACTGAGCAATCCCGGCCGCTTCGAACGGCTCGGAATCGATCCACCGGCCGGCGTCTTGCTCTATGGCCCACCCGGCACCGGCAAGACCCTGATGGCAAAAGCCGTCGCCAACGAGACCAACGCCAACTTCATCTCGGTGCGTGGCCCACAACTGTTGAGCAAGTGGGTCGGTGAAA
Source organism: Natrialbaceae archaeon B1-Br10_E2g27 (assembly GCA_001563885.1). GTDB lineage: Archaea > Halobacteriota > Halobacteria > Halobacteriales > Natrialbaceae > Natrarchaeobaculum. The sequence goes on along the minus strand of LKMM01000084.1, from coordinate 5,988 downwards.
GCGAGAAGGCGATCCGTCAGACCTTCCGGAAAGCCCGGCAGGTCTCGCCGACGGTGATCTTCTTCGACGAACTCGACGCCCTCGCACCGGGTCGTGGCGGCGAAGTCGGCTCGAACGTCTCCGAACGCGTCGTCAACCAACTGCTGACCGAACTCGACGGCCTAGAGGAGATGCAAAACGTGATGGTCATCGGCGCGACGAACCGCCCCGATATGATCGACCCCGCGCTCTTGCGTTCGGGCCGGTTCGACCGCCTCGTGATGATCGGCGAACCCGACGTCGACGGCCGCGAGAAGATCCTCGAGATTCATACCCAGGCGATGCCGCTTGCCCCCGACGTCACCCTGCGTGAGATCGCCGAGATCACCGACGGCTACGTCGGCTCCGATCTCGAGTCGATCGCTCGAGAAGCCGCCATCGAGGCGCTTCGGGAAGACCACGACGCAGACATCGTCGAGATGCGCCACTTCCGCCAGGCGATGGAAAACGTCCGGCCGACGATCACCGACGAAATCTTAGAGTACTACGAGCGGATCGAAGAGGAGTTCCAGGGTGGCTCTCGCGGGCCGGACCCAACCGGTCGCCGGGGTAGCCGGATCGGCTTCCAGTAATCACTCCTTGGGCGCGTAATCACTGATTACTCGTTTTCACTCCGGTAGTTCGTGACGCTTTGGTGCCAGCAGGCTCGAGTGGTTGTGTGCCGGTATCGTGTCCGTCTCAGCGCTTTTGCCAGCCCAATAGCGGTCTGTATGACTGGCAGCGAAACTCGTACTCGAGTGAATCGAGTCCAAACTGTCGAAACCATCGCCATGGTATATGTGATCGGTTGCTGTCCGATTCGGATGGACGGCCTCCCGCATCGAGTATGAGCGACACCACCGCAGGGAACGACTCCGGGCCTGAGACCGACCGCCGGATGCTCGAGCGAACGGTCCCACAGGCGGCCGACTCGATCCGCAAAGCCGGTTTCTGGACGGCGATCGTACTCCCGTTTCTGTACGTGCCACTCCTGTTTTACGGACTCGACTCCTGGGTCGAATCGACGGCATTTCTCACCGTACTAGCTGTGAATCTGGCCGCGCTGTATGTCGGTCACTATCACGGCCGGTGATAGGTTGCTCTCAGTCGTCGGCTCGAGAACGAATGCCACGAGACGCAAACTCATCGCGGATGGCGCGGCGTTTGACGAGGACGAATCCGACGACGATGAGGGCAAAGCCGACGAACGTGGTCGCGTCGATGACTTCCCCGAGGTAGAGCCAGCCAACGACAGCAGCGACGATTGGCGCGACGTAGGTGACCATGTTGATCTCGACGGCACCGAGTCGCTCGAGCAGGTCGAAATACAGCAGAAAGCCGACGGCGCTTGCGACGAGTGCGAGATAGCCTACTGCAGCGAGGGCTTCGGGGTGAGTCCAGGTTGTGGGATCTATGGGTTCGGCGAGTGCGAGGCTGATGACGTGCATGATGAGCGCTCCGCCGAGCATCGACCAGGCTTCCATCGTCTCGATCGGCAGGCCGGAGTCGATCCGACGGGTGAGCACGCCGCCAAGGGCAAACGACGCCGCCGCACAGAAGATCAGTCCCTTGGCGACGGCCTCGGTCGCAAAGAGGTTCGATGGATCGGGCTGGGCGATGACGACGACGCCAACGAGGCCGATGCCGACGCCGAGGAGGCCGACGAACGAGAGGGCGTCCGACGGCATCAACACGCGGGCAAACCCGGTCGTCAGAACCGGCGAGAGACTGACTAAGATTGCGGCGGCCGCGGCGGTCGTATGCTGTTGGCCAACGAATAGGAAGGTGTGATAGGCCGCGATCAACAACACCGCGCCGACGGCGACCGTCGCCCACTCCGTGCGCCCGCGGGGAATCCAATCCTCGACGGCGTAGGCCGCGTACGCGAGCATGACGACGCCCGCGATGTCATATCGCAGTGCGGCGAACAACACCGGCGGGTAGTGCTCTAAGCCGGCGCTGATGGCGACAAACGCCGACCCCCAGATGGTCGCGAGAGCTAAAAAGAGGACGAAATTTCGGTACCGGCTCACACCTCCCGTCTCTGGGGAATCACCCTGTATATTTCGTTTGGTGTGTCTTCGCGGTTCCGGGCAGAGAGGAACGTTCCAAGCGAAGACACCCATCGGGATGGGAGAACCCAAAACTGGATGGCCCGCCTCGAGGTGGCACGCGAAAGCGAACGCTACTGAAGTGTGGGACCGTCGCGAATCTCCGGAACCGACTCCGTCTGTCGGAACTGTTCTAACAGCGGTCTGATATCCTCGAAGCCGTCGGCCAGGACGATGTCACCGCTTCGCAGATCGTAGTCGATGATGTTGTAGTCGGCCAGTCGCGGCAGATGATTGTGCGCCAGTGTCACATAGAGGCGTTGTCTGTCCTCCCGATCGATCGTGACCACGGGTTCTTCTCGTTTCCAGGCGGCGACCTGGGTCACGAGATCCTCGATGTGGGCTTCCCGTCGTGTTGCGAGTTGATAAAGCACGTATCGGCGCTCGGCTTCGGCGAGCAGGGAACAGGCCGCCTCCATTCGGGCCGCGTTCGACTGGGACATACACTCGGTAAGAAAGGGACAGTATTACACCTGCCGCCAAAACAGATTGGGTCAAATCAGATACGGTCGAACGAGTCCATCGAAACCACCAGACTGCGCAGTTTCAGATTGTCGTTCAATCAGTCGAGAGTTTCAGGCGACCGATCACGTCCACCCGTTGTGTCGCTGGCTCCTGACGCCTCGTAAAGATGACATGCAACCGGATGATCCTCGGCTCCAAGTTCGGGACGTCGTTGCTCGCAGACGCTTTCGTATCGTATGCGAAGCAGGTCCGTTGCCGCCTCCCAGCCGTCGCCAGCCAGCCTCGAGAGGGCCTCCTCGACGACATCGTCGTCTTCTTGTGGCAACTCCCGATCGAGCAGGTGCGATTTCAGCGCCGACGCGACTCGCGAGACGTCTGCATCCGGAACCGAGCCAATCTCGGCCGTTTCGTCGATAGACTCAAAGGAGACGTCCCGACGCTCGAGTCGCCCGCGGAGATCCATAATCGCCCGATACGCCGGTTGGTCTACTTCGAGGTCAGCAGGCGGGATCACCGCCGGACACCGGGTCCGAAACCGACAGCCACTGGGGGGATCCCGCGGTGAGGGGACGTCACCCGAGATCGTCTCCCGATCGCGCTCGCGTTCGTCGGTCGACGCCCGTGGGACGCTCTCGAGCAGTGCCTTCGTGTAGGGATGTTTGGGGTCGGCGAATAATTCCTCGACTGGGCCAATCTCGACGAGTTCACCCAGATACATGACCGCGACGCGGTCGCAGATGTGCCGAATTACCGAGAGGTTGTGGCTGATCAGCAGGTAGGTGAGATCGAACTCTGATTGCAACTCGGCGAGTAAGTTGAGCACCTGTGCCTGCACCGAGACGTCGAGAGCGCTCGTTGGCTCGTCCAAGACCAGAAAATCAGGCTCTAACGCGAGCGCGCGGGCGATTCCGATACGCTGGCGCTGGCCGCCGGAGAACTCGTGTGGATAGCGCTCGAGTTGGTCTGCGGAGAGGCCAACCCGCTCTAGGAGGTCGCTTACGCGTTCGAGACGTTCCTCGGGAGTACCGACGTCGTGGATGTCGAGGGGTTGGCGGACGATTTCACCGATCGTCATCCGCGGGTCGAGACTCGAGAACGGATCCTGAAAGACGACCTGTGCCTGCCGGCGGAAGGCAGTCAGGTCGGCTCCCTCGAGGTCGTAGACGCTTTTTCCGTCGACGTGCACGCTGCCCTCGGTCGGCTCTTGGAGTCTGAGCAGGGTCTCGCCGGCAGTCGATTTTCCACAGCCGCTTTCGCCGACCAGTCCGAGGGTTTCGCCCCGGTAGACGTCGAAGCTAATGCCGTCGACAGCCTTGACGGCGACGGGGTCCCCACCGAGGAGACGGTCGACGACCGAATCGTTCTCCCAGAAGTACTTTCTGAGACCGTCGACCTGGACGAGCGGGTCACGTTCTGCGGAGTCGGACGGCATGGATGTCGACTCTGGGCCGTCCGTACTCATCTCCGATCACCTCCCGACTCCTCGAAGTATCCCTCCGGCAGCGACCGCGATACGTCGTAGGAGCCATCCGTGAGGACACATCTGGCGGCGTGATGGGGGCTTCCGCCGGCAGGAGACTCCGGCGGCGACTCGAGACAGTCGTCCATTGCCTTCGGACACCGATCTGCGAACGGACACCGATCGCCCATCTCGTGATCGAGGAGACTCGGGACGTTCCCAGCGATCGGCTCGAGTCGCGTTCCGGCCCCCTCGACGGTCGGAATCGAGCCGAGCAGCCCCCTTGTGTATGGATGGACGTGATCGTCGAAGATATCCTCGAGTGTTCCTCGCTCGACGATCTGGCCGGCATACATCACGCCGACACGATCACACATCCGCGCGACCACCCCGAGGTTGTGCGTGATAAGCAAGATGGTCATCCCGGTTTTTGCTTTCAACTCGTCTAATAGATCCAGGATCTGGGCCTGAATCGTCACGTCAAGGGCCGTCGTCGGCTCGTCGGCGACGAGGACATCCGGTTCGCCGGCCAACGCCTGGGCGATCATCGCTCGCTGTAACATCCCGCCGGAGTACTCGTGTGGGTACTCGTCTGCCCGCTGGGCCGGGTCAGGGATTCCGACGAGTTCGAGCAGTTCGATCGCACGCTCGCGACTCTCTGTACGTACGTACTTTCTCGACCGAAAGACGGTTCCGAGGACCATATTTCGAAGCGTATACTGACTCGAGCGGGCGCGAGTCGACCGCGGGTTTGCGTGTGCACGGCGCTGGACTTCGACGGCTTCGGCGATCTGTTCGCCGACGGGAAGACTCGGGTTGAAACTGCTCTGTGGATCCTGAAAGATCATACTGAAGTGGGTTCCACGGAGCGACCGTCTGGCCGATGGCGGAAGCTGGAGTAAGTCGACGGACGAGCCGTCGACGGCGTCTGGATAGGCGTCGACGACCGTCTCGGCAAACGCCGGTGAATCGTACCAGATTTCCCCCTCCGTAATCTCGCCTGGAGACTCGATCAGATCCAGTATCGATCGAGCGGTCACGCTCTTTCCGCTCCCACTCTCGCCGACGATACCGTAGGTCTCACCGCGTTCGATTGTAATATCGACGCCGTCGACGGCGTTTACCTGTCCCTCCTCAGTGAAAAATCGAGTTTTCAGCCCGTCGACTCGGAGTAGTTCGTCGCTCATCTTAGCCAGCACCTCCCGCACCTTCGCCCTCGATATTCGGGTCGAGAGCATCCCGCAGCCAGTCGCCAAGTAAATTGATTCCGATTACAGCCATGACGATGCCGATTCCCGGAATCGTCGCGACCCACCACTGGGTTCGAAGCCGGTCCTGTCCGTTCTGGATCTCGAAGCCCCAGGATAGCTCCGTCCCCGAAAACCCAAGATACGACAGTGAACTCTCGAGGAGGATAATCGCGGCCACCTGGATCGTCGCCAAGACGATAATCGGTGTAAGACTGTTCGGAAGGACGTGTTTTTTGAGGATGGTCGCGTGGCTTGCCCCAAGCGATCGGGCGGCTTTGACGTAGGCTTCGTTGCGCACCGACATCGCCTCTCCGCGGGCGACGCGGGCAAACCAGACCCAGGTGACGAGTGCAACCACCACCGCAACCATCCCCGGGAACGTCATCCGCTCTGGCATCCCATCGGCGAAGCCGGCGAGGACGATCGGATCGGGAATGCCGATGGTTCCCCGGCCGAACGCACCCATCAACGCCAATGCGAGAACCAGCGAGGGAAACGCCAGCATGACGTCTGCAGCCCGCATGAGTCCGTCATCGACTCGGCCGCCGAAGTAGCCCGCGACCAGTCCGATCGGGACGCCGATACTCGCTGCGAGTACCGTCCCCGAGATACCGACGAGCAACGACGTTCTCGCACCGTAGAGGAACCTCGAGTAGATATCCTGGCCGAGGTTGTTCGTTCCGAG
>LKMM01000083.1 GCA_001563885.1 Natrialbaceae archaeon B1-Br10_E2g27 | reverse complement strand
CGTTTGGCCTCGAGGATGAGTTCCTCGACGGCGTCTTTGGTGAAATGAGGCAGCCTGCCGTCGCGTTCGACTTCCTGGGCGACGAAGCGGGCGTATTTGCGCCGCATTTCGGGTGTGTCCTCGATGGTGTCTTCCATGTACACCTCGTATCCGTAGCCTTTGATTCGGCTCCGAAGTGCCGGGTGCATGTTCTCCATCGCATCGAGGTTCCCCGCGGCGATCATGATGAAATCACAGGGGACGGGTTCGGTCTGGACCATCGCACCCGAAGAGCGCTCGGATTGGCCGGTGATGGCGAACTCGCCTTCCTGGATCGCGGTCATCAGCTTCTGTTGGGTGCGGACGTCTAACGTATTGATCTCGTCGACGAACAACACACCCTTGTTCGATTTGTGGATCGACCCTGGCTCGACGCGGTCGTGACTTGGCGTCTCCATGCCACCGGACTGGAACGGGTCGTGGCGAACGTCACCCAGCAGGGCACCGGCGTGGGCACCGGTGGCGTCTTCGAACGGTGCGGTGCGCTGGTCGCCGTTGTCGACGATCATGTTCGGCACCATCGCGTCCGTTCCGCGGGAGGTATACCGGAAGATCAGCCAGACAATACCCGCCGCGAGGATCCCGAGTAAGATGTTTACAGTGAGGATGGCATACCCGATGATGATCGCGATAATGATCCACATCAGGATCGAGCGCATCTGGTTGCGCTTGCGGGCTTCCTCTTTGTGGGCGTCGATGATCTGTTCGCCCTTGCCAGCGGGGACCGTTCGGACTTTCGGCTCGTTGCCGTCGTCGGGGTTGTGGTAGACCAAAACGTCCTGGAGGTCCTCCTGTGGCAGCAACTGACTCATCGCCTTCGCCAGCATCGACTTCCCCGTCCCGGGCGAGCCGATCATCATGACGTGGCGGCGCTGTTTTGCTGCCTTGATGATGATATCCCGCGCTTCGTCCTGCCCGATAACCTGATCGACGAGTCGGTCCGGTACCTCGATATCGCCGGTCGAGTCGATTTTCATCCCGCCGAGAAGGTCGTCTTCGGCGTGTTCTTCGTCGATTTCGACGCCAGGATCGACGTCAACTTCGCTACCGAGATCCTCGACAGTCTCGATTTCGTCGTCGGCGTCATCGTCTGCCGACGGTTCATCTACAGTCTCGTCGATTGGATACTCAAAGTCATCCGAATCGTCACCGCCGGACGACGAATCGGCGGCCGACTCCGTCCTCTCCTCGACGTCGCCACGGTCTTGCCCTCCGGGCGAACGCGTTTCCCGTCGCTCCTCGGACTGCTCAGCCGATGTGGATCGGTCCGCCTCGGGAGCAGCCTCCTGGGCGTCCTCGGGAGGGTCGTCAACGTTCGTGTCGTTGCTCATAGAACTCTGTTCAGTATCTGATTCGAAGGGACTCCGACTAATATACTTTCTCCATACGGAGTATGGTGTCAGCTCCTGTATCCACCCTATACAGCCGCCAGCGACGCCGATATCACTCCCGATGAGCGAGAACGGCTCCCCGGCGGTCGACCGAAGGCCAACTCGCCATTTTTAAGCCGGCGGCTCGAGCAATGTCGACTATGACGAGGGGCTTTTATATCGGTCGATTTCAGCCGTTTCACAACGGCCACCAGCGAATGGTCGAACAGATCGCAGACGAGGTCGAGGAACTCGTCCTCGGAATCGGAAGCGCCGACGATTCACACACCGTTCGAAACCCCTTCACTGCGGGCGAGCGGATCATGATGATCACGAAATCACTCGTCGATACCGAACTCGTGACCTACGCCGTCCCGATCGAGGACCTAGAGCGCAACTCCGTGTGGGTCAGCCACGTCGAGAGCATGAGCCCCGACTTTGACGTCGCCTACTCGAACAACCCTCTCGTGATTCAACTCTTTCGCGAAGCCAACATCGAGGTCCGCCAGTCGCCGATGTTCAACCGCGAGGTACTCGAGGGAACCGAAGTCCGCGAACGAATGATCACCGACGGCAACTGGGAGTCACTCGTCCCCGAGGCAGTCGTCGATGTCGTCGAGGAAATCGGTGGGATCGAACGACTCCAGATGGTCAGTGAGTCGGATACGAACGGCGAGTGACGAGCCGACCGGTCGTACAGCAGATCGTTCCATCTCGAGCGGAGCCTTCTCGAACCGCTCGATATCGATTGGCATACGACTTGTTCGCCCCACTGCCGCTTCGTTTCGGGGTCGCAACAGAGTAAAGCGATTTTCCGCTCGAGTCCATATCCCGGGGTATGATCACGCTCACATCGGATTTCGGCACACCGTATCCGGCCGCGATGAAAGGAGTCCTCACACGCCGAACCGACGCTCGCTTCGTCGACATCGGCCACGATTTTCCCCGGCAGGATATCAAAACGACTGCCTTCTGGCTCCGTGAGATACTGCCGTCCTTTCCGTCGGCAACGCATCTCGTCGTCGTCGATCCCGGTGTCGGCACCGATCGGCAGGCGATCGTTCTCGAGGCCGGCGGGCATACCCTGGTCGGTCCAGACAACGGCGTCCTCATCCCCGCAACGCGTCGGCTAGCCGATGGAGCCGATCTCGAGGCGTACGTCATCGACGAGCACCGACTCGAGAGAGTCGAGCCAACCGGCGAACCGCCACAAATGGATACGCTCGGCAGCGACGATACTGGTCCGACGAGTAACACCTTCCACGGCCGAGACGTCTTTGCGCCTGCCGCCGCGGCGGTCCACGACGCCGACCGACTCGAGACACTCGAGTGGTGTAGCCCCGTTGACTCGGTCGTCGACCTCGAACTCCCGTCTGCGACGGTCGACAGCGACCGGGCACGCGGCGAGGTCCTCGTCGTTGATGACTTCGGGAACGTCGTGACGAACGTTCCGGGCCGGTTTCTGGATGGCACAGACCGCATCCTCGCAAACGGGATGGAGACGCCCGCCGCGAAGACGTTCGCAGCCGTCGACGTGGGCCAGCGACTCGCAACCGTCGGCAGCCACGGCTACGTCGAACTGGACGTCAATCAGGGACGGGGCGACGAAGCGTTCGACCTCGAGGTCGGCGATGCGGTCGTTCTCGAAGCCAACGGGCCACCCGTTGACCGATGAGAAAACGCACACTCGAGTCGGCTACCCCTGGTGAGGATCGATCACGATCTCTCCGTCGGATCGAATCGTGATCTCACACTCCGAATACGAAAACGACACCGAGCCAGTCACCGACGTGGAATCGGCCCGGTTCCAGTGGCTGACAAGTGCGTTTAAGGCGTCCGGATCGACATACGTCCACAGTGACTCGAGTTCGGCGGGATCGAGGTCCTGGATCGACGACAGCGCAGTGAGCAACGCTGTACTCACTGGTTCGTAGTTGGATTCGTCCCACCACGTATGATACGTCCGTTGCCGATCGTGGTAGTACACCGCTTGCTCGCCTGAATCGGTGACCGAGCGCAGCGAATCAGTTGGTGCCGGTCCGGACATGACAGCCCGACCGTACCATATGTTATCACTTAACATTATTGGCCGGGAGAACGTAACAGAATCTAACAAGTATTCAAAAAATCAGGTGTCTCTGACTTATTCGGCAGCGATAACGTCGTCGATGCGGACGATCATCGTCGCAGCTTCGGTAGCACTCTCGATTGCTTCACGTTTGACGTCTGCGGGGTCGACGACGCCGTACTCGAACGGATCGTCGATCGTGACCGTCTCGCCGTCGGTGATCAGACCAGCACGGCCCTCCGACTCGTGGGCTGCACGGAGATCAACGAGTGCATCGATCGGGTCCTGACCGGTGTTGGCTGCGAGCGTGCGTGGGACGACATCAAGGGCGTCAGCGAAGGCAGTGACCGCAAGCTGTTTTCGACCTTCGATCCCTGCAGCTTCGGCACGGATCGTGTCGGCGATAGCGATCTCGGTCGCGCCAGCGCCGGGGACGACCTCACCCGAGGCGAGTGCGGTGGCGACGACGTCTAAGGCGTCACCGATCGCACGCTCGAGTTCGTCGACGACGTGTTCGGTGCCGCCGCGGACGAAGACGGTGACGGTTTCTGCGGCCGCACCGCCTTCGATAAAGGCGAGATCGTCGTCACCGAAGTTTGTGACTCGGATACGGTCGGCCTGGCCAAAGTCGGACTCCTCGAGATCGGAGAGTGCGCCGACGCGTTTTGCGCCGGTCGCAGAAGCGATGTCTCGGGCGTCGGAGTTGCCCAGATCATCGAAGACGAGCACGCCCTCGTTTGCGAGGACGGAGCTGACGCGGTCGGCAACGTCGTCGGTCGTAAAGACCACGTCGACGCCGCTTTCGACGATCGATTCGGCATAGCCGCGCAGTTCGTTTTCTTCGGCGTCGATGGCGGCGTTGAGTTGATCGATCGAGTCGATGGCGTACTCGGCGTCGATCTCGCCGGTCTGGACCTCGAGGGAAACGTCGAGGATAGCGATCGAGGCGTCTTCGACGACGGTCGGCATGTCGTCGTGGGCGGGTTCTTCGTCGATGACGATACCGGGCACCAGTTCGGTCGCGTTCGAAGAGGCACCGATCTGGGTGTGGACGGCGACGTTGTCGCGGGCAACGCCCTCGTCAGTCTCGACGTGGCGGATGGCTTCGACGACGGTCTCAGCAAGCCCTTCGGCAGTGAGCCCACCAGTGCCTTTCCCGGTCATGCTGGATTCGGCGACCTGTCGTAAGATGTCGTCGTCGACATCGGCTTCGCTGACTTGTTCAGCGATTGCCTCGAGCGCAATGCGTGCGGCCTCGTGATAGCCCTCGACGATCGTCGTCGCGTGGACGTCCTGTTCGATCAGGTCTTCGGCCTCACCAAGAAGGTTGCCTGCGATCACCCCAGCGGTCGTCGTTCCGTCGCCGACTTCCTCTTCTTGGGACTCGGCGACCTCGACGATCATCTGTGCGGCGGGGTGTTCGATATCCATCTCGTTTAGGATGGTTGCCCCGTCGTTCGTGATAACGACCTCGCCGCTCGAGTCGACGAGCATCTTGTCCATTCCGCGGGGCCCAAGTGTTGTCCGTACGGATTCGGCAACGGCCTTGCCGGCCATAATGTTCGACGATTGGGCATCGCGACCCTGCGTTCGCTGACTGTCCTCGCTCAGAATAAACATCGGCTGTCCGCCCATGCGTCGCTGTTGTGCCATAGTTGAATCCTCACTAACAATGTCGTCAGCACTTCTATATAAAACTTTTCCTACCGTCGCCCCTCCGTCTGGCGATTCGCATGTCAACGATGGCCACACCATATGTCGGCGAGTGGGCCGGTAACAAGATATGGACCGACGCGTTACCATACCGTGGGATGCTGGAGGTGGAACACGGATTTCGCATCGTCGATGTCTACACCCGACTTACGGTGGATGGGAAAGCAACAGCCAACCGACGACCACCTGCGTCACCGGACCAACTCGAGCGCGAGATGCACCAGGCAGGGATTACGCGGTCAGTGGTCATCCCGCCAGCACGTACGGGCGAAAGTTACCTCGCGCCGAACAACGGCGTCGCCAGATACAGCGTTGACCGTCCGTTCGTCGCGTTCGCCCGGATCAACGGCACACAGCGGCCGAGTCGAAACCCAGCCGAACGGCTACACAACGCCGTGAGCAAACGCCAGGACCAACACACGACACCCGAAGACATCGAGCGATATGCCTACGACGACCGGTTCTATGGCTTTGCCCTCGATCCGGGCGTCGACGACTATCCCGACGTAGACGTCCTCGAAATGCTTGAAAACGTCGACCTCCCAATCGTCGTCCGTGGCGGCGTCGACACTCCACCGGAAGAACTCGCCGAAACGATTCTCGGTCGGTCGTTCCCGGTTATCGTCGCCCAGTTCGGTGGAGATACGCTCGACCTCGCCACCAAACACGAGATGATCGACTTACTCGAGGAGTTCGACAACTGTTACGTCGAGACGAGTTTCGTCAGGCATCGCCATCTACTCGAGCGGGCCGTCCTCGAACACCCGGACCGAGTACTGTTCGGCAGCGGTGCCCCCTCGTGTCACCCCGATGTTGCAGTCATGGAAATTCTCTCACTCGACGTCTCCGAGGATTTGCTTCGCCGAGTCTTTTCGAAAAACGCCTGCCGCGTCATCGACGCCCTTGCACCGAGTGCGAACCTCGGATGAGACTCCTAGCAGTCTCTGTATTCCGGTAATCTCGGCCCCGAGAGTGCGGCCACCGGGACGAGACAACAGCTATATCCCACCCAAAAACAGCGTTCCGAGCGTTGCGACGCGAAGAGTCACTTTTATCTCTTGCTGTCTATCTGCCAGATATGCGTGCGAACCGACCCGGTGTGAACAGTCGCTCGAGATCGGTTTCCAGAGGCGGTCTATAGGATGGGATACGTTCGACAACACGTTCGGAATCAGCGCGAACTGCTTCGGACATACCTCTATGGGCTCTGTATGGGATCTGCCGACGCCCTTCCCGGCGTTTCCGGCGGAACGGTCGCGCTCTTGCTTGGGTTCTACGGTCGGCTGATTGCCGCCATCACCGCCTTGACTCCAGGTCGAGCGCTTGCCGTCCTCCGGGGGTACAATCCAGACCAGCGCGAGCGCGCTCGCGTTGCCCTCCTCGAGATGGATTTCCAGTTTCTGCTCCCGCTCGGGGTTGGAATGGTCACCGCCGTGGCGTTGATCGCCGGCACCGTCTCGGCACTCGCGGAGACTCATCCGGTCGCCCTCTTTGGATTTTTCACCGGGCTGATTGCTGCCTCTGCGATCGTCCTCTTTCGAAGCCTCCACATCGAATCGGTTGCCCATGTCGTCGCGGCCAGTGTCGGCATCGGGCTGGCGTTGCTCGTCAGCGCTAACGTCATTCAGCTTCCGGGCGACGGGATGGCCGTAATTTTCCTTTCGGGCGCGCTTGCGATCAGTGCGATGATCCTCCCGGGCATCTCCGGGGCGCTCATCCTCATTCTCCTCGGACAGTATGTCTTTCTCTCCGATCAGTTAAGCGCCTTCTTCGGCGCTCTTCGGGGGGTCGTCTCGAGAAACGGAACGATCACGACTGCAGTCGACCCGGGCGTAACCGTCGTCGTTTTCGTCGCTGGCGGCTTCGTTGGCTTACTGACCATCGCGCGAGTCGTCCGGCGTGCACTCGAGCACAATCGAGAGTTGACGTTGCTGTTTCTGGTCGGGTTGATCGGTGGCTCGATTCCCGCTCCGTTGTACAATATCGGTGAGACCCACGTCTGGACGGCCGAACTCATTACCATCACCGGCGTGTGGACGATCGTCGGCGCGGTGGTGCTGTTCGGACTCGATCTGCTCGCCGGCGGGTTCGATCCGGAATAGCGGGCTATCGGCGGTCGTACATCCGAACCGCACGATCGTGTCTAACCGAGACGCCGTGTGGATTTCGTCGAGCGGATCGGTCGACGTATCGCGCACGGATTCCATCTCGAAAGCCACCGCCCGCGTGGCTGACCACGTCGAGGCCGTCCGAAATCCACTCTGTTGGGGTTGCATTGCCGGCAAAAATTCCTCGGATACCGACGACGCCATCACGGACTGCACTGCCGAGTGTCCGGGCGATAACTGTCGGGCGCGGGCCGTAATTTTTCGCCAGTCGATACGAAAGCGACCGATAGACCTCCCCCCAGTCCGGGTCTGGTCGACCGCCATCCGTTCCGACCTCGCTCCGGGCAGCCATCTTCTCGTTCCAGTGGACATCGAAGCCAAGGCCGGCAACGCGGTGAGCACAGTCTCTGGCACCGTCGACGGTGAGATACTCGTCGAAGCCATCAAGCGCCTCGAGAACGGTTCGGTCGAACGCGACGTTCGTTCCTGCAAAATGGGTGACTTGACGGCCGGCGACGGTGTGTGGTGGCTGTGGATCGGTACAGTCTAACTGGTCTCCGGTCACTGGGCCGGTGACCACCGATCCCGCCTCGCCGAGTGATCGTTCGATCGCATCATACCACCCCTGGCCGATCGTATACTCGCCGTCGAGGAAGGCAACGACATCACCGCTTGCAACCTCGAGGCCGGCATTACGCGAGACGTTCGGGTTCCGTTCGGAGATCTCGACGAGCACGTCGACGTCGTCGCGGTCCCGAACCACGCCCGTCGTTCCGTCGGAAGAGGGGCCGTTAACGACGATTATCTCGCTCGAGGACGGCGTTCGCGCCGCTAAAGCGTCGAGACAGGACAGCAACTGCTCCCGGTCGTTGAGCGTCGAAACTACTACCGAGAGCTCCATACCGTGTGGTAGAACGGGCCAACGATAAAAAAGGAAGTGGAATCGCAGCCGACCGGGTGATGACGCTACCGAACTCTGGTATCCCAGTAAGAAACCGACGCAAAGTGGTCGGTGAGCGGTCGGCCACCGACCGCCGTATCGAGCGCCCGAATCGGCGATGCGAGGCCGTTCGGAATCGAACGATAGAGCCCGTAGGGAGCGAGAAAGTCGTCTTCGACGTCGATCAGGGTCAGATTCGTCTTTGCGAGCAGTTCGCTCACCTCGCTTTTCGAGTAGAGTCGTGACCCCATCGGCAACGCCCAGTTGTAGACACTCCGGGCGCTAAATCGGTTGAACGTATCGAAGACGATCTGTTCGCTCGAGACCCGTCGCATCTCCCGAAGAAACGCCTCGGGATCGTCCGCCAGATGGAAAAACCGCATCGCAATGACGGTATCGAAGTGATCGTCGGGAAACGGAAGCCGACCCGCATCACCGCGCAGAAACTCGAGTGTCCCGTCTAATCTGGCGTTCTGTGCTTTCGTTCGTCCTTGCTGTAACATCGCAGCCGAAATATCGAGTCCGACGACGTCGGCTCCCCGCTCGGCGAGCATGACAGTAAAGCGCCCCGTTCCGCAGGCGATTTCGAGGATCTTTCGGTCCTCAACGGGCATGATCGCCTCGAGGACGGCGTCTTTTTCACGTCGGTCGATGAGCTGGCCGCCCTTCGAGAAGCGCTTGTCGTCGTACTCCTCGGCAATCTCGTCGGCCTGATACCACTCCTGTCCTTTCACACTGGCCACAACTACTGTGCTAGTGGGATAAAACGATACTGGAGTCCGG
>LKMM01000082.1 GCA_001563885.1 Natrialbaceae archaeon B1-Br10_E2g27 | reverse complement strand
GGAAGATCACATCTCCGAATTCGTCGGGATGGGGGATGTGACCACGTGTATCTATCTTGGCACTCACGCCGTCCGCGATACGATGGACCGTCTTCTTTCCGAGGGCCACGATCCCGAGACGCCGGTGGCGGTCGTCTATCACGCCTCCTGGCCGGACGAAGACGTCATCGTCGGCACGATCGGTGATATCGCCGACGCAGTCGAGGAGGCAGGCTATCGTGCGTCTGCGCTTGTTGTCATCGGCGATGCCGTCGTCGGTGCGGGGTATGAGCGATCGTTTCTCTACGGTGACTGGGCAAACCGGGGACAGTAATCCTCCGAGGGTTTAAGTCAGAAGCCGGACCCAAGGGGGGCATGCTCGCCATTGCAGGATCGAAAGGCGGCTGTGGGAAATCGACGGTAACGCTCGGGCTCGCAGGTGCGTTTGCCCGGGCTGATACTCCCGCAATCGCCATCGACGCCGACAGGCAGTTGCCGAACCTACACGTCATGACGGACGTAGACCGGACGCCGACGGTCGCCGACCTCGGTGACCGCGGACTGGTCGAACTCGCACAGGAATACCCCCAACAGCCAGGGGTCGGAATCGTTCCCGCGCCAAAATCATCTCAGGCGTTTGACTTCGAGACGCTCGAGGACATCGAATCCGATGGCTTTCAGTTCTTACTCGACTGTCCCTCAGGGGCCGGACCCGACGCCGTCGATCCGTTGGGTCGTGCAACGGGTGTCATCGTGGTCGCCTCGGATACAGAGCGGAGCCTCGAGGCGGCCGAAACGACGATCGAGATGGCACGCCGACTCGGAACGCCGATCTATGGGGCGATTTTCAACCGATGTACGGACGTTCCAAACCCAGCGACAGCCTGGACGGGTGTTCCGCTTCTCGGTAGCGTCCCCGAGCGACCATCGCCACTTCTAAACGATGATGTCGAGTCGGCGTTCGACGATATCGTCGAGCGGTTACACACGCAGTCAGCTGCCGATCGGGCACCGCCGGAGTACGCCGGGAACCGACTCCCGCTGGGAACGGACACACTCGATTACCGACTCGGGGGCGGGCTCCCACCCGGTTCAGTTATCGCACTGGTCGCCCCGCCTGCAAGCCAGGCCGAACACCTCCTCTACCGGGCGACTGGCGTCCGTGGAACGCTTTATCTCACCACCGAGCGCTCCCGGACAAACGTCCGTCGGGCGATCGCGACCGCCGAAACCGGTGGCGGGACGCCTACGATCAGGCACATACACGGCGACGGTGCCCTCGAGGATGCACTCTCGTTTGCCGAGAAACTCCCCGACGCGGCTAACCTGATCGTCGATCCGATCGACCCACTCGAGCGCCGAAGCCGAAGTGAGTACGTCCACTTTCTCGAGGAGTTGAAAGATCGAATAGTCGAAACCGGCGGCCTCGCTATCTTACACTGTTTTGCCGACGGACTCGCCGGCCGATCCGCGACTCTTCGTGCCGCAGACGCCGTCTTCGAGTTCGAAAGCGTCGCACCCGGAGCCGGAACGGACACCGAACACTACCTTTCGGTGCCCAAATACCGGCCGATGGCCGACTTCTCCGAGACGGTCGAACTCGACTTTTCGAGCAACGGCCCTGGGCCGATCGAGCCACCAGCACATTCTGACTGAGACAATGGAGTCAGTTCCATACGAGTCACTGATTGGTATCTCCTACGGCCTCCTCGCCGGTTCGAGTGTCGGCGCTATCGTCGGTCTGATCGCTCTTTGTGCTGGAACGTGGCTGGATAGGCGGCTTCCCGTTCGCTCCGGTGTCGTGGTGACAATGGTTGGCGCAGTCGGTATCGGTATCGCCACTGGACTGTTCGAACCCGGTCGCCCCAATGCCTTGCGGATCGCTACCGCAGCCGCCATTGCAGGGCTGTTGGGTGCCGTTGGAACGAACTACGGGAATCAGATGGCGACCAGGCTCCCACGTGATCGGACAGCAACCCTCGTCCGTGGAACTCCCCTTTCGGCCGATGCACTCGACGCCGTCGACGCCGTTGGACAGGTAACGATCCGGCCGACAGGATCGATCCGCGAATTCGACGGCTATCCACCACTGCCGCCTGCGCTCAAAACCGCACTCGAAAACGGAGCGTGGCGGTTTCCCGCGGATTTACAGCTGTCAGCACTCGAGTCACGACTCGAACAGCGGCTTCAGACCGAACACGATCTAGCGGGCGTCGACGTCTCGATTGATGATCGGGGTCGAGCAACCATCACCGCCGGGCCACCGGTGAACGACGTGGCAACCGCCCTCGAGGCGGGAACCAGAGCAGTAACTGTTTCCGGCCTGTTGCCAACGGGCATCGAACCGAGAGACCGCGTCGCAATCGCCACACCGGGCGCGACCGTCCAGGGTGACGTACTCGCCGTCAGTGACGATACTCGGTCGGACGTCGAACACCAACCAACGGCTGCCGGGGATCAATCGTCCAGAAGCGGTCGATCGGGGCCAAGCGGTGGCTTCGACGGCGGATTTGGCTCGCTTACCGTCGCTGTCGATTCGACGGCGGCCGGGCCACTTCTCGAGACGGAAACGACCCAGATTGCGGTTCTCCCGGCCGACTCCAACCACGAGTTCGAAGCCGCGACGCTTCTCGAGCGTGCTGGTCGGCCGATAACCACGGTCGAACCTGCCGAGACACCCCTCGACGCTGCCACCACGCTCGGTGTCCGATACGGGGAACAGTGGGAGTTTTCGGCTGAGCCTGCATCCGACGCCGACGAAGCGTTCGTCGTTGGACCCGTTTCGGAGGTGAGTAAGTGATGGTCGACATCACCGCGTTCGTAGAGCTGTTTCGAGCCACTGGGGTTGCACTCGTTGGAACTGGACTTATCGCCGGGCTGGTGGCCGTAAGTGTGGCCGCAGGCTATCGCTGGCTTACGACCCACTCGCCACCCACCGGTGTGGCCGCCTTCGTCGGTCTCTCGTTCGTATCGATCTATCTGCTATCCGTAGTGATCCGCCACGACGGGTTTTTCGCCGGCGTCGCTTTCGATCACCACTATAGCGCGTGGTATTTGCTCGCGACGGCACTGCTCTGTGGCGTGGTAGCAACCGCAGGTGGTCGACTCGGAGACCGAATCGTCTGCCAGATCGGCGATATAAATCGGATCGATCGCCGAGACGATGTCGCCGAACTCGTTCGCTCGGCTCGCCTCGGCGTCGACATCCAGCTTCCCGAGACGATCGAAGACGCAGACGGCTACCGTTCGGTCGAACGATCGACTCGGAGGGCCGTAGCCGAGTCGACGGTTCGGCTTCCGTACGGACTGTCGGCGAGCGAACGCCGTCGGCGAATCGCTACCCATATCGAATATGCCTACGGTATCAGCTACGCCGACGTGCAACTCGCCGATGACGGCAGTGTCGATCGAGTCCTCGTCGGAAATCGATCGTCGGGGTTGAGTTCGATGCTCCCACCAGCGACCGTGGCAGTAGCGATTTACGTCGAGCCCGCCGCCGCGGCTGGACTCGGAGATCCAGTCGAGATCCGGTCGGCAGAAAGCGGCCGGCTGGTCGCTACGGGAACGGTTCGAACGATTACGGACTCGATTGCGACGGTCATCGTCGACCGAGATCATGCGGGCACACTCTCGGATACGGCCACGTACCGGCTAGTGACCGAACCCGACGACGCCACCGACGGCTATGCCTTTGCCTCGAGGATCCGAACACTCGAGGAGACCGTCCTCAGGTGGAGTGTCGACGTCGATGGTCCGCTGGTCGGAGAGTTCATCGGCTGGTTACCCGGACGCGTTCTCGTTCTCGGCCGTGACGGTCGTTACCTCCCGATTCCGGACGAAAATGAGACACTCGAGCCCGGAGACGAACTGTGGATACTCGCCTCGCCGACGGAAATCGACGCCTTCGATCCAGCTACCAACAGCGCCAAAACACAGGCCTAACCTATGGTCACTGTTGAAACGACAACGACACGGACAAACGGGATTACCACTGTACAGATCAGGCTGACAAACACCCAGACGACACGCCAGTTCGTCCATCTAGAAAGCACGCTGGATGGACCGGTCTGGCCGCCGCGTCGAAATGGGGTTGTCGATCCCCACTGGGACGGTCGTCACTGGCAAGGGACAATTCCACCCGACCGATCCCGTGGGATCGGGTTTGCAACTCGAGCCCCGCCAACCGACCCTCCAGTCGAGGTTGTCTCGAACGAACGCTACCGTTCGGAGACGAGTTGGTCGGAGGAACTGGTCCTTGCTGAACTCGATGGGTGGTCTCCGGCCGGAGCGGTTCTGGGGAGGAGGCGATGATCGTCGTCGTCACTGGCGGAAAAGGTGGCGTCGGCAAATCGACGACGGCATGGAACCTCGGGTACGAACTCGATGCGGTCGTGGTCGATGCGGACGTAACCGGTGGCGATCTCCCGCCGAGTACCGGCCCGGATCTCCACGACGTACTCGCCGGACGGGCCGACCCACTCGAGGCCGTCTGGGAAGTCGGTTCAGTCCACGTCGTCTCCAGTGGGCAAACGCTTGCCGGCGCTCGCGCCGCGACCCTTAGAACGTTCGAGCCTGTGATCGACCGCCTCGAGCGTGCGTACGATCGGGTCGTCGTCGACTGTCCAGCTGGTCTCGCTCGAGATGTCGGCATCGCGCTTCGAAGTGGCGATTTCGCAGTGCTCGTCACACAGCCACAGAAATCCGCACTCGTCGACGCGACCCGGACAGCCGACCTCGCAGTAGCCCTCGAGACGCCAGTTACGGCTGCCGTGTTAAATATGGCTGGCGGAGATAGCCATCGACAGCTCGCTGATCGGATGGAACGAGTGTTCGCCGCCCCCGTGACAGTCGTCGGTTCAGAGCCAGCAGTCTCCAGAGCGCAGTCGAAGTGGCTCCCGGTTCGTGAGTACGATCCGGATGCGAGGGCGACCGACGCTTATTGCTCGCTCGCAGATCGGCTTCTCGAGGCCGACAAGCGGTTCACCGAGCAGTCCGACGTGACCTGACCGGTAGCGTTTGATGATCTCGAGACACCGACAAACTGCTGCGACCACCCGGAAGGGCTTTTGTGCTCAGCGAAATTCACTGGGGTATGATCGATGAGACGGTTGCAGAGATTAAAGCGATGCAGAGCCACAGTTCCTCTGTCGTTGCAGTCAACGCAGCCCGCGCACTCGAGGAGTTGCTCGAACGTGAGTTCACGACGGTCGAGGAGTATGTCCGTACACTTGAGCGAAACGGGACGGCCCTGCGACGGGCAAATCCCTCCCACGCCTCGCTTCAGAATGCGATTCGAGAGATCGTCGGCGACGTGACGGCAGCGGCTCCGGCAGATGTCCCTGCCGCCAAACGACTGACACAGGAGCGTATCGATGCTGTCGTCTCGCGCGTCGAATCCGGTAAACAGCTCGCGGCTACAAACGGCGCGGAGTTTCTCGTCGATGGGACCACCGTGCTAACACACGATTACTCGACGACGGTGCTCGAGGCACTCGAACGAGCAACGGCAGCTGGCAAAACGTTCGAGTTGTACGTCACGGAAGCCCGTCCACGATACATCGGTCGTAGGATGGTTCGAGCACTCTCCGAACTCGACGGCGTCGAAGCGACGCTCATCACTGACAGCGCACACGGCGTCTACCTCGAGGAGTGCGATCGCGTCGTCATCGGTATGGATTGTATCGTCGAGCAGACGTTATACAACCGCGTCGGGACGTATCCGATCGCCGCCACCGCCTCGCAGGTCGGCGTCCCGGTGACTGTCTTTGGTTCGGCCTCGAAACTCATCACCGACGGCTTCGTCTTCGAAAACGAATACCGGGTCGAAAGCGAAGTCATGCGCGAGCCCACAGAGGGCTTTGCGATCGAAAACCCAGCCTACGATGCAACGCCCGTCTCGATGCTCGAGTGCGTCGTCACCGACGATGGTGTCCTCGAGTTCTAACACAGTGTTACGACGACTCGACGACTCTGACCATCAACCGCCGCGTTCGCGGGCCGTCACACTCGACCAGAAAGATCGATTGCCAGGTTCCAAGCGCGAGCGCGCCGTCGTCGATCGGGATCGAGACGTCCGAATCGAGCACGGCTGCCCGAATGTGGGCGTCGGCGTTTCCATCCAACTCGTCGTGTGCGTGGCCTTCGTCCGGCACCAGCGTTCGCAAAAACGACTCGAGGTCCTCGCGCAACCGAGGTTCGTTCTCCTGGACGAGGAGACCAGCGGTCGTGTGGGTGAGAAATACCGTCGCGACACCGGAACTGACGTCATCCGGTACAGCGTCGGCGACTAAATCGGTCACGTCAACGGTCGTCAATCGTGAGTCGGTGTTGACGGTCAGGTCCATACAGAGCCGTACTCGCTACGGATGGCTGTTCGTTTCGGTCCGTCGTGCTGTGGCGTTCCCAACCCGGTGAGCGATCGAACGGTAACCAATCACAACAGCATCTACCATGTCGTTCCCTCCGAGTACTTAACCCGATTGAGCCATTTTGGTAATATGCCCAATGAAACGCTTGACTCGAGAAGTGACGGGACAGGAGTCGACACAGCAGGAAGATGAAACAGCCAAACAGCGTCGGTCCTGCCCCGAGTGTGAGTCAACGTCGCTCTCGAGAAGTGCTGATGGAAGCGAAATCAGCTGTGATTCGTGTGGTCTTATTCTCGAAGACGAAATCGTCGACCGGGGACCAGAGTGGCGTGCGTTCAACGCTGCAGAACGCGATAGCAAATCCCGCGTCGGTGCGCCGACGACCCAGACGATGCACGATAAGGGGTTGACGACCACGATCGATTGGAAGAACAAAGACGCCTACGGCCGGTCGCTTTCTTCGGAAAAACGAAGTCAGATGAACCGCCTGCGAAAGTGGCAAGAACGCATTCGAACCAAAGACGCCGGGGAACGAAATCTGCAGTTTGCCCTCTCTGAAACTGATCGGATGGCCTCCTCACTGGGTGTCCCTCGGTCGGTTCGAGAGGTAGCGAGTGTCCTCTATCGTCGGGCGCTCGAGGAAGACCTCATCCGTGGACGTTCGATCGAGGGCGTCGCGACGAGTACCCTCTATGCGGCCTGTCGAATGGAAGGCATCCCGCGTTCGCTGGATGAAGTTGCGACGGTCTCACGTGTCGACCGCATGGAAATCGGACGAACGTACCGGTATATTGCCCACGAACTGTCTCTCGAGATGGAGCCGGTCGATCCAAAAAAGTACGTCCCACGGTTCTGTTCTGAACTCGAACTCTCCGAAGAGGTCCAGGCGAAAGCAAACGAAATTATCGAGACTACGGCGGCACAGGGCATGCTCTCCGGAAAATCGCCGACAGGGTATGCCGCTGCTGCGATCTATGCGAGTGCGCTACTGTGTAACGAAAAGAAAACCCAGCGAGAGGTTGCCGAGGTTGCACAGGTCACAGAGGTGACGATTCGAAACCGGTATCAAGAACAGATTGGCGCGATGGGAATACAGTAATCACTCGAGGCGATCGAGTGCCCACTGGGCCTGCTCTCTGACGGTGTGATCGATATCAGTAGCTGCCAGGGCCTCAAGACGGTCGTCGACGGCTTCGAGCGGTTCGTCGGAAACAGCAGCGATCCGTCCAAAAATCGTCGCGGCCGCTGCCCTGGCAGTCGGGTCGTCGTTTTCGAGTGCAACGGCAATTTCGTCTGTGTATTCACTAATAGCACTCGCCCGCTTGCGTGAAATCGCCTCGAGGCATCGAAGGAGGTCCGGCGTCACGTCGTGACCCGGATTGGCAGCGACGAACGTAGCGATTTCGTCTGCAGATGGTGCGACATCTACCGGCGAGTGGTCGGCGAGTTCGGCCAGACAGTAGGCGACGGCCTCGTGACACTCGAGATTCGGTTCTGTGAGCAACGATCGAAGCTTCGGGACGGTCGCCAGACACGGATCCGGGTTTCGGTCGATGTGCTCGACGATAGTTTCGACCGCGTCGTGTTTGGCCTCTATGTCGGCTCCATCGAGCCGGGCGAGAACTGCCGGAAGATCGAACTCCGCGTCGCTTCGCGTGTCCCCGACTGCATACCCCCCATCCATAAGCACTCGAGACATCCGACAAGAGCAACAAAAATGTTCCGACAGTTTAATTCATGATCTTATGACTGAACGAATTTGTGAGTTATATCCCGCCCACGTATCGGACTGACTGGTCAGTGTGTGCATAAAAGTATTCAGCCACCTAACAGAAGATGTCCGAGTCGGACAGTAGATCAGAGGCACGGAACGGTACCGACTCGGCACCACGTGTGAGCAAATCACCCCCGCGGTTGGCTCGATGGCAGAAATACCCTCGAAACCACCACCACCACTTCTGCCCCAACCGATACCGTTCGAACGGAGATTTCTGTGTCTTTCTCGTAGCATGATGGCGCGAGTTGCAGCGTCGACAGATCACCTCGAGCAGACTAACGGTCTGCTCCGTCCGTAGAGGGACAACCGACAGCATCAGTCCTCGAAGAGCCCATCGTCGAACGGGTCGTCCGTCTCCTCGTCTGCGTTGTCTCCAGTTTCATCCTCGTCGGCGTCGTTTCCGAATAGTTCGTCGAACAAGCTGTCGTCTTCATCGAGTGGGCCATCGTCTTCTTCGGGTGAGTCGTCGTCCTCTTCGCCTTCGTCAGTTGGATCATCCCCGAAGAGATCATCATCGAACAGTCCATCATCGTCGGCGGCTGAATCGTCACCACTCTCTTCATCTGACTCATCACCTTCGAAGACTCCATCGTCGTCAGATTGCCCATCGTCCTCGCTCGAGTCATTCGATCCGAAGAGGCCATCATCGAACAGCCCGCCGTCGTTCTCGTCTGCTGTTGAGTCTTCTACATCGTCCTCGTCGTCGCCATCTTCGTCAACTACGGTTTCTTCACCTTGGTCATCACCGTCTTCGTCAGTCTCGTCCTCTTCGTCCTCCCCACTATCTTCATCAGCCTCGTCTTCTTCGTCATCACCATCTTCGTCAGCCTCGTCTTCTTCGGCATCACCATCTTCGTCAGCCTCGTCTTCTTCGGCATCACCATCTTCGTCAGCCTCGTCTTCTTCGGCATCACCATCTTCGTCAG
>LKMM01000081.1 GCA_001563885.1 Natrialbaceae archaeon B1-Br10_E2g27 | reverse complement strand
TGGCAACTCCGGTTGCTCGACCGCGTTGGATTTCTCTCGTATACCCCGCACGTTCTCTCGACCGACGAGGTATACGAACTCGCTGCGGATTTCGGTCGGTCGGCCGCTTACTGCGTCGAGGCTGGCTACGACGGCATCCACATTTCGGGGGCGAACATGGGCATCGTCCAGCAATTCTTATCGCCGTTTTACAACCGTCGCGACGACGAGTTCGGTGGCTCACCGGAGGCCCGCCTCGAGTTTCTCGCGCTCGTCCACGACGAAATCCGTGACCGGGCAGGGGACGTTCCCCTCATGACCAAGGTACCTGCCGAAACGCCCGCTCCACCGTCACCGATCGTCCGACGAACACTCTCGCTGGCAGATGGCGTCGAACTCGCCCGTCGACTCGAGCACATTGGGTACGACGCCGTTGTCCCCGTCCAGACCTCCGTCATCTGGGACATGAGCATCGTCCGTGGGGAGTATCCCGACCGGGCGTGGCAAAACGATGCGCTCCAAGACGAATACGACGCAGCGTTCGGTGGCCCGCTACGAAAACGGCTCGTCTCACTCGGCAACCACATCCAGTCGTTTCAGTACGACTTCGAACCCGCCTGGAACGAAGACTTCTGTCGGCGGGTTCGCGAGCAGGTCTCGATCCCCGTGCTCACAGAGGGTGGCATCCGCGACCGTGCCCAGATGGATCGGCTGCTGGGGGGCAACGGCACCGATCCGGCGTGTGATGCCGTCGGCATGGCTCGCCCCTTCTATGCTGAACCCCGACTCGGGGCTCGACTGCTCGAGACGAACGAAGACACCACAGTCCTCTGTGAAAACTGCAACAACTGCACCGTCCCGCAGGCCACCGGCGCACCCGGCATCTGTCGGACGCCAAGTGTATTGCGAAACCGGGGCGAACTCGAGCGAGCGGGTGCCTACGATCGGTCGTAATGTCCCATCCAACCCCCTTCATTTCGGGTGGAAAACGACCGACAGGCCCGTATTCAGACTCGAGATGAACTCAAAGAAGGGAGTAGTCCATCCTGGATTCGAACCAGGGTCGAAGCCCCCAGAAGGCTTCAGGATTGGCCGCTACCCCAATGGACTGCTTGTCGCAGTAGAAGGTTGGCCGGGGCCCTATTTATTATTGTCGGGTTCGTTCGATTCTGGCAGCCCTCGATCGCTATGTTCGATACGGTGGCAGTTGGCACAGAGCACGAGACACCGGTCGATTTCAGCTTGAATAGTAGACCAGGAGTATCCGTCATTTACCATCTTGGAGATCGTTTCCGTCTTTTTCTCGGGATGGTGGAAGTCGAGACACGGCGGTCGGTCTTCGCCACAGCGACAACACGCACAGTGGTCGTCTTTGTACGTGTACAACAACTGTCGAAGACGCGCTCGGCGACGATCCTTCCTGGCGATTCGATCGACTCGGTTTTTGTAGTACCACCGCTGTTGCCCGGTAAGTTCCGCCCACTCTATTTCCTCGGGCAGATCAACTGACTCGGGTTTCGGTTGAACTGGCGTTCCGCCGGAGTCGGCCCGGTCGTACGTCTCGAGTCCCGCTTTCGTTTTCGCGTCGTTCCACCCGCCGACAACTCGAATAATCGTCCCCGAGGCTGGCGTCAACCCGAGTTTCTCGTACTCGGCTTTCGTCGGTGATGTGCCCAGTCGGTCGGCCGCCTCCTGTAACGCCTCGAGACACTCCCGTTCGGTTCTCACGCCGGTGATGGCCGCTCCATCTGATATAAAGCCGCGCTCGAGTCGGTAGACCCAAATCGATGCGTCTTTTGCTCGCTCGGACCCAGTTTGGGTATGTACGTTGGACGGTTCGTCGTCGTCGGCCCCGAGGTCGGCGCATACCGCGTCTCTTCACGATCGTTCCCGAATCGCAAGCTAACCGCTCGAGAGAAGGCCCTCACGGTCGGTCCGACCGAAGACGCCCCCGAGACGGACAATCCGTACGTCTCGTATAACTGTCTGCGAGTCGTCGAGACGCCGACGGGTGAGACGGTCGCCTTCGGGAACGGCTCCCATGTCGATCCGATCGCCGAGAAACTCGAGTTGGGGTATCCCGCCCGTGACGCGCTGGCGTTGAGCCTGCTTTCGCTCGATTACGAAAAAGACGACTACAGCACGCCACGGATTGCGGCGACGATCGGTGACGATGGCGAGGCGCTCATCGGGACGGTCCGTGAGGATGCCGTACTCGTCGAGACGGTTGAGGAGCCGACGCTGGTGGCGACTTACGAGAAAAACGCTCCCGAGCCGATCGCGTTTGCTGCCGAAACTGCAGACGAGGCCGCGAGCGAGGCCTACGACCTCGAGTTCGAACACGCGGTCTGTGCGGCAGGGGTTGCCCGCACCGAGGACGGTTTCGAGACGGCGATCGAAAACGGAAACTGACAGCTCCTTTCGCTTTTCGACGCAACCGATACCTGGCGGCAAACATACATGTTGCTGGCAGCCGAACAGCCGGCTATGCGTGTCGGGCTGATCTCGGATGTCCATGGAAATCGGATCGCCCTCGAGGCGGTTTTAGACGACATGCCCGCAGTCGACGAACTGTGCTGTGCGGGCGATGTCGTCGGCTATAACCCCTGGCCGGCCGATTGTGTCGCCGAACTCCGCGAGCGCGATGTGGCCACGGTGATGGGAAACCACGACGCTGCGGTCGTCGAAGGGACGGGCTTTCGGTTCAACCGGATGGCACAGGCTGGCGTCGAACACGCCCGTTCCCAGCTCTCGGAGGGCCACCTCGAGTGGCTCGCGTCCCTCCCAACTGAGCGTCTCGAGTGTGACGGTCGCCTCAAGTTGGTCCATGGCCATCCGGCCGATCCCGACCGCTACACTCGTTATACCTACCCACGGGAGTTTTCGCCGCGGCTACTCGGCGAGGAAGACGTGCTCGTCCTCGGCCACACCCACGTCCAGGGCGTCTCTCGGTACGCCGAAGGGATCGTCGTCAACCCCGGGAGCGTGGGTCAGCCTCGAGACGACGACCCGAAAGCGGCATACGCGGTGGTCGACCTCGAGGCAATGGACGTCGAGACCCACCGTGTGGCGTACGATATCGACACCGTGCAGGCGGCAGTCGCCGACGCCGGATTACCAGAACGCATTGGAACCCGACTCGAGCGCGGGGAGTAGACCGACTGTGCCGGAGGTCCGGAAGCGAACCCTTTTAGCCGCCGTGTTTCGCTAGTCGAATCCATGACTGACACCGACTGCGTCGCGTGTATCGAGCGGAACGAGCCACATCACGTCGCGGGTCGG
Organism: Natrialbaceae archaeon B1-Br10_E2g27; assembly: GCA_001563885.1. Lineage (GTDB taxonomy): Archaea > Halobacteriota > Halobacteria > Halobacteriales > Natrialbaceae > Natrarchaeobaculum. Next base: position 5,906 of record LKMM01000081.1, on the reverse strand, counting down.
TGTTGTCTTCGCCCGGTCGTCGCATCGCCTGCACAGCGCCCGTCCAGAACGGACCTCGAGCAATGATTCGACGGCTGCGTGAGGATACGCGGGCGATGTGTGACCGCGACCCCGCTGCAACGCGGTGTCTCGAGGTGGCGCTCACCTATCCGGGGGTTCACGCCGTCTGGGGCCACCGGATCGCCCATCGGCTCTGGAACGCCGAGTTTCGGCTGCTTGCTCGAGTGCTTTCACACGTGATTCGGCTGCTGACGGGCGTCGAGATCCATCCGGGGGCGACGATCGGTCGCCGGGTGACGATCGACCATGGGATGGGCGTCGTTATCGGTGAAACAGCCGAAATCGGCGACGATGTGCACATGTATCACGGGGTTACCCTCGGCGGCGATCGCAACGAACCGGTCAAACGCCATCCGACGGTCGAAAGCGGGGTCAGGATCGGTGCGAACGCGACCCTGCTGGGTGATATCACGATCGGTAGAGGTGTGTCGGTCGGTGCGGGATCGGTCGTCACCGACGATGTCGAACCCGATGCGACGGTCGTTGGCGTGCCGGCACGACGGATCGACGACTAACGTCGACAGTTGGTCAAGCTTTTTATCAGCCAAGCGAACTATCGGCTATGCCCTCCGCCCACCGTATACTACAACTTCGGATGGCAGGAACCGTCCTCGCACTCGTGAGTACCACCGCTGGCTTTCTCGCCGGAATCTGGCTCGTCTTCTATGGCCTATTTGCGATGTTCGGTGGCAGCGCTCCCGGCCTCGTCGCGACCCTCGTCACCGCCGGGGTGCTCGTCGGCATCGGTACCCTCGAGTACCGCCAACTCGAGACGATCGAACGCCGTGCGGATGCCTATCCGGTCGACGAGGAGACAGCACCCGAGGTTTATCAGATAACAACCCGCGTCGCCGCTCAATTCGGCGTTCCCGTCCCGACGATCGCCATCTCGGATCGACGAACGCCCGAAGCGCTGGCCGTTGGATTTCGGCCGGGAAACGTTCATCTGGTGCTTTCACTCGGCACGATCGACGCCCTCTCGGCTGCGCAACTCGAGGCAGTCATCGCCCACGAACTCGCTCACGTCAAAAATCGTGACGCGATGGTTATGACAATTCTCTCGATGCCCGTCGTTCTCGCTGGTGGCCTCCGCTCGCGTATCGAAGGCCCCGCCGTGGACGACCCCAACCGGGGACTCTTTTTCCTCCTTCCGCTGATGCTGGTCGCAAACGTCTTCTGGGTACTCGGGCGGACGATCACCGCCCGGCTCTCGAGGGCCAGGGAGGTGGCCGCCGATCGGGCTGCGGCCGAACTGACAGGCTCGCCCGCAACGCTCGCAAGCGCTCTCGAGACACTGGACCGAGAGATCGAGGCGAGACCCACCCGTGATCTGCGCGAGGCATCGGGCATCTCCGCGCTATCGATTCTCCCGCTTGAGCCACGCGATCTCGAGGACGTGCTGCTCGGCCCCGAGGGCGACATCGAGCCCTCATACGGGTGGTTGTATCGCATAGAGCGATGGCTGTTCGACACCCATCCACCGACAAGTAATCGCTTAGAGGCGCTCTCGGCGCTTGAGGCCGACCGCGAGTGAACGGGGCCGGTATGCCGGTCTGAACAGTCTTACTCTTCGACGGTCCCGTCGGCTCCCGGGGGCTCGCCTTCGGCGGCGACGCCTTTGCCGGCTTCGGCCTCGCTTGCAGCCTCGCCGACGGTATCGTTGTTTTCGGGATCGGAGGTGTACCCGAGCTCGAGCCATAGCTTTGCGGTGCAGTCGGACGCTTCTTCGTCGCGTTCGGTTTCGTCCTCATACTGGTCGAGATAGCCGTTACACCGGCCGTGTGCGACGACGTTCATCAGCGAGGCAACCGAGCCACACTCCGGGCAGTCGAGATAGTAGGTACCATCATCGGTCTGGTGCCAGGTGTCAGGAGTAAGCTCCATGTGAGCGGCGTCGTCTGCAGTCTGGCTCATGTTGCTTCGCTGGTTCGCTGGCTGCCTAATGACCACGCCGGAGTGTGCAACCCGTCGACTCGAGCCGTCACTGGTTGTAGTCGTGACCGACGTACAGCGCGAGGACGTTGACCGCGAGGAGGGTGAGAAACGTCAGCGTGACAGCCGGATCGCCGAGTCCCTGTGCGAGCAATGGGAGGTGGACAAACGGGAGCGCGATCGCGATCCAAAACGACAGGAACTGTGCTGGGCCGGTGACCGTTCGGAGGACTGTCCGTACAGTACCTTGTTCCGTCTCAGGGCTTGACGGAGTAAGCGATTCGTTCGAAAGCGGGGAGTGGTTCGACATAGATCGGATACACCTCTTCGTAGATACGACATTCAGCCTGGACATGATATAACGGACCGAACATTGGCGTAGTTTCGCCTCGTTTCACCCAGGTAGTGTCTTCAAAACGACGTTTTTTAATGCTTTTAGCGGCGCTTAGATATTTTATAGCTCTCTCTGATGCTGTTTCGTTTATTCGTTGGATTCCAACGAACAGAATTGACTGCCAGTCGACTGAACAACCGACGAGCGCAACCGCCTTGTACTCGTAGTGCGACCGACCCGACATGAGCGAACGAGCGGCGACGGTTACGCGGGAGACAGCCGAGACGACGATCGAGTGTACGCTCGCAGTCGACGGCCACGGCAGTGGCGACGTCGAAACCGGTATCGGCTTTTTTGATCACATGCTCTGTGCGCTGGCCAAACACGGGTTGTTCGATCTCGAGATTTCGTGTGACGGCGATCTCGAGATCGACGACCACCACACGGTCGAGGACGTCGCAATCGTCCTCGGCACGGCGTTCGACGAGGCACTCGGCGATCGATCGGGAATCGTCCGGTATGCAGATCGGCAGGTGCCACTGGATGAGGCCGTCGCCAGCGCCGTCGTCGACGTCAGCGGCCGGCCGCGATTTTATTTCGAGGGATCGTTCTCACAGGAGTCGATCGGTGCGTTTACGAGCGATATGGCGAGACACTTCGCGGAGTCGCTTGCGATGAACGCCGGATTGACGTTGCATCTGTCAGTCGACGGCGAGAACGCCCACCACGAGGTCGAAGCCCTCTTCAAGACGCTCGCACGGTCGCTCGACGACGCCACCAGAATTGACAAACGGCGTGAGGGGACTCCGAGTACGAAAGGAAGTCTGTAGTGGCATTCCACGCCTGCACTGGTGGGTAAACTCGAGTATGAACGACCGTTTATACATCAGTCGACACGTAGAATGGACTACATGCTCGGCGGTTTGACCCGCTCACGAGCCTGACGTTCCGGGACGAGGATCTCGAGGGTGGTGCCTCCGTCGTCTGTCGTTGCGGTTATCGAGCCACCACAGTAGGTGAGCAACCAGGTGACCATCCAGAGGCCGAGGCCGCTGCCGTGGGTAAGTTGTGTCTCGACTTCTTCGTCGAGAATCGCCAACTCCTGTTCGGAGAGCCCGGAGCCATTGTCAGCGACGATGATGCTAACCTCCCCATCCTCGGTATCTTCGACCGTCACCTCGACGACTGGGTTGGAGCTGTCAGTGTGTTCGATTGCATTTTCGATGAGTTCGTCGACGATCCTGATCAGTTCGTGATCGACCAACCGGCCGTCGACAGCTTCGGCAACGTCGATCGACCACTCGAGCGATGTCTCACGGAGTCGGTCACGGACCGACTCGAGGACGGCTTCGACGGGAACGGGCTCTCGTGAGGCGTGGGTTTGCTCTAGGAGTTTCTCGATCTCCCGGGCCTTTTCTGCACGTGTGACGATCGAGTTCGCCAGTTCCTGGATATCGGCGATTCGTTCGATTGCCCGCGTGCTTTGCTCGCTGTCGTCGGGGAACGACTCGAGGGCGTCTTCGACGAGTTTCGCGCTGCCGGAGACGATGTTCATCTCGTTGCGGAGGTTGTGTCTGAGGATTCGGTTGAGGACGGCCAGCCGTTGTTCCCGGACGTGGCGGTCGGTGATGTCGATCTGGACGGCGACGAACGCAACGGGATCGCCCGTGTCGTCGGTGACCGGTGCGATCGTCTGTCTGGCCAGATAGCGATCGCCGCCACGGCGTTTGTTCACGATTTCCTCTTCGAAGACGTCGCCGGCTGAGATCGTCGCCCAGAGGCGGTCGTAGTACTCCTCGCCCATCTCACCGGAGGAGAAAATGCCAGGAGTCTGGCCGATCGCTTCCTCCGGCGGGTAGCCGGTAACCTCCTCGAACGCCGGATTGACGTGTCTGATCGTCCCGTCGGTGTCAGTGATGTAGATCGCATAGCCAGCGTGGGTAATCGCCTCCTGGAACTCCGTTGCTTCCTCGTGGGCTCTGATCGCCGAGAGTGCGTGCGGAATTGCTTCACCCAACTCAGTAAACAGCGTTATTTCCGATGCGTTGAATCCGTCGGGAGCGGTAGTGTAGACGCCGAGAACGTAGCGTTTGTCTCCCTGAAGTTTCATTGGGACGGCGAGACACTCGGTGATCTCACGGTCGGCCGCAGCAACCGCCCAGGGGTCGTCCGAATCGGCAACCACAGTGTGTTGGCGCTGGCCGGTTCGGGCGGCCAGCAACACGGGTTCGCTTTGCCCCCCGTCGGAAAGTTGTGCGTCGACGTAGCCCGTTGGCTCTCCACCAACGTAGCCGTCGTCGTCACCGGTCGCATAGAACCAGGCGAACGGATACGTCTCGATTTCGGTCAACTTCTCGGGGACTGTGGCCATGAGTTGCTCGAGACCTCCACCGGCGACGAGTACGTCGTTGATCTCACGGTACAGTTGTGTGACCTCGTCGATGTGTGCGATCGTCGAAACGTCGGTCACAGTAATCGCCGCTGTCGCCATCGGCGCATCCTCGAGTGTCGTTCGGTGTGCCTCGAACGTCCGTTCGCGTCCGTCGACCTCACGGGTAAAGATAGCAGTTTCACCCGGCTCGAGTGTGGCAAGCGTCTCGTTGACGGCCTCTATCGTCGGTCGTTGCTCCGAGAGGGTATCGAAGATGGTTGCGACGCTGTCGTTGTGGTTGATGATCCGTCCATCGTCGTCGATGATGATCGCACCTTCGGAGATGCTGTCGGCGATGTACGACCGGTCGGGTGAACTGAGTTGAGTGAACTCGCTTCGGGCAAAGAACAACACGCCAAGCGCGAAGACGGCTACCCCAAGTGGTTCGTAGTTGACCTGTAAGAGAGAATCGACGTGCGGGGCGACGACGTAGGGAACGACCGGCAACGCCGTAGCACCGACGAGTAGATAAAATAGCGTCGGCTGCGAGTTGGCCTCAGCAAATGCCTCATAGAGAAACCAGAACCCGATTCCGGCCGCAGTGTAGGAAAAGCCCGTAACAAACCAGTGTGGAGCAAAATGGACCAACTCACCGTGTGGAAATGGCTCGGTCGCCATCTGGACGTCGAAGTACATCCCGTGAATCGGATTTGTGAGTTTTACGGCGAGGATAGAAGCGAGTATGCCTGCCCCGAGGAGTCGAACCGTCCGGGTGCGGTGATACTGGCGACCGCTGTACGCCGACGCGAAATACAGCCACGCAAAAACCGTACTGATACCGACTCCGAGCGAGGCGATGTAGACGAGACGGATCGCCGACTCCGAAGAGACCAACAGCTGACCTGTCGTCAACAACGACCAGACACCGGTCAACAAGAGCAATCCCGCGAGTCCCCGCCGCACGTCAGGGTGAGCGAGCGTTCGAACACCGTAACCTCCAATCAGACAGGCCAAACCGGCAACGGCGAATCCGAGTAGATAACCGGTATAAAGCCAAGACATACGCTCTCTGGGAGATGATATTCAAAGCCGTCGTTTAACCATAGCGGCTATTCCCGAATAGGAGTAATTCCATAGCGACGACTGGTTCGAAACGCGATATCCGCTAGTGCTTTGGCAAGCCTGAACTGATGGGTCGAACCAGTCGGT
>LKMM01000080.1 GCA_001563885.1 Natrialbaceae archaeon B1-Br10_E2g27 | reverse complement strand
GCGGCTGCGAGCGTCTCGAGATGGTCGACGCCGACGACGGCGACGACATCGCTGTGACCCTCGAGTCGGTCGATCATACACTGTTCGCGGGTGTCGTCGCGGTAGGCGACTGCTGTGCCCTCGGTGTCGACGCTTTTGAGCAACGCCCGGACGCTTGCGACGTGTGTGCGTTCGTGGGTCGCTTGTTCGGCCGGTGAATCCGCGGCCGAACAGTCGTACTCGAGTGGGTCATCACGCGTGACCGTCATCGACGTTGCATGTGTCAGCGGCGCGGCGATCCGACAGGCGAGTGCCTCCCGTGTTGCACCGCTGAGACTCGAGAGGACTCGACGTGCGGTCTGGGGGCTAGCGCGGTCGGCGACGAGGGTTGCGAGCAGGCGGCGGAAAAACGACCAGTTGGGGCCGTCGATGCCGATTACCTCCGCGTTTGGGGCGGCTGCGATCGCTGCACTCATCTCGCCGCCAAAACGAGGTCGTCCGTCGCCGTCGGCGGCATACGCTCGGTACAGAGAGACCGCTGCGGGGGGCAACTCGAGGGCGAGTACTTCGGGGTCGACTACATCGACGACCTGTTCGACGCGGGCAACGCTTGCGGGATGGTTGTGGACGACGCCGATCAAGACGCGATCACCGTCGGAACTCGGTATGTGACGGCAAAACTGCGGGGTGATTCGGGGGTCATCGAACGAGGCAAACCAGTCGGCCATTGATCGGATGGTAATCCGTGACTACCAGCATAACCCTTCTGTTATGCGTGGGTCGAACACGTTCGTCTGTCTCGTCGTGGGCAGGACTCGAGACTGATCTGGCTCTCGGTCGATTGTTTCAGCGGCCGAAGGGAGTTCCTACACCCAACGGTCGACGAAACGGTCCGGATTCGACGACAACGATTTTGCCGATTTATACGCTGGCCGCCAAATAACTCGACTATTCCGAGCCACCGACGACGGGCACCTTAGTACACACATGACAAACGAGCGGCTTACCAAAGACGACGAGGGCAAACGCGTACTGAACAGCGACGGGACGGAAGTCGGACGGCTGGTACGGGTCGAAAACGGCCGCGGGTACGTCGCCTCCGATCCAGGCTTTCTCGAGACGATCACAGCCAAACTGGGATGGGGAGAGCTGACCGAGGAGGCACATCCACTCGATGAGGGCAGTATCGAACGGATCACCGAGGAGACGGTCTACCTTCGTGGCACGCTTTGAGCGTCCGATTAGACGCCGGTGTTGTACCGCAACAGGCCAGCGAAGCCGCCGAAAGCGTTGTACAGCTGTTCGCCCTTTTCGAAGTCCGTCGAAATGAACTTCGTTTCGGTACCACGCTGTTCGGCGATTTCGATGAGATGGTCGATGGCGTCCTCACGGTCGTCTTCGGTCGCCTCGACGTCGGCCCCACACTCACTACAGCTGTGGGCGGGCGTCGACTTGCGCCGGTCTATGACTTTACGGTCAGTGTTGCCACACTCCGTACAGTCGTAGCTGATGACGTCCTTGCGGAGGTCTTCGCTGATGAGCAATGTATCGACTGCACCCATGATGAGATTCTCTCGGGTGGGCTCGAAGCCGTAGGTCGCCTCGTTGCCGGTATGTAGTTGCTCGAAGAAGGTCTCCATCACCTTCTTGTCTTTCATTACCTCGGCGTCGGCCAGTGCGTCTTCTGCATTGTCGACTAAATCTTTCAGCCCGGATTCGTCGGTGTAGGCGACGTCGAACTTCCCGATGACTGAATCCTGAATTTCGTGGTGGAGATAATCGCCATCAAGGAACTCGTCTTTGGTCGGTGAGGGACCGCCGACGAGGATGCCGTCTATCTCGTGGCGTTTGGGAACGAACAGATCGTTTGCCATTCCGGCGACTTCCTGATAGAAGTTATCGATTGCCTCGAGTCGAAGGCGGGCGAATCGCTGGGCGGACTGGCCACCTTTGCGCTGTTTGCCGGGAACCAGCGAGGAGGCGGATTTGACGGGTTCGATGCGTTTGCCTTTCAGCCAGCCGACGTTTGCCTCGCGCCGATCGAGGACGATCAGGCCATACAGGCCCTTATCGGCGAGCATATCGGCAAGTGGCTCGGTCAGAAAGTCCGAATCGCAGTGATAACGAAACGATTCGATAGGCTGTGGCGGACTCTCTAATACTTTCGTGACCATCTCGGTCTGGCCACCGCCGGAGTTGACCGCGCCTGAAAACAGGACGATGCCGTTGTCGGGTGGGTAGGTATCGTAGTAGCGCAGTCGATCTTTGATACTCGTCAGGGCGTCCTGGACGGCCGTTCGCGTCTGTTTCGACTTGATGTTTGCCGCTTCGCTGTGCTCTTGGGTGACGTGGGCGACGACGTCGCTGATCTGGCGGTCTTCTGGAACGTAGATCGACACCAGCTGTGTACCGGAGCCCTCGTAGTTTTTGAGATCCTCGATAACCTTCCGGAACTCGTACTTTTTCCGGTCGGACTGTCCGGCCTCGGCCTCCTGGCTCATTGTCCCTACAAAACGGTGCTGGGTGTAAGTATCCTACGACACTGAAAGCGCTGTCACCTCGAGGTCACGGCTGTATCCAAAGACCTGACCGCCAGCTACAGTTGATCGACGTCGGTGAGGAGATGAGTGTCTCCTTTGGGGGCAAGATTCACGTTGTTGCCGTTCCATCATCCGGACAGTATCCGAGTATGTCCCACGAGACGGTCTATGCTATCGCGAGCGGGAAAGGCGGGGTCGGAAAGACGACGACGACAGTCAACCTCGGGACGGCGCTGGCACAGGCCGGCGAGCGCGTCGCGATCGTCGACACTGACCTCGGAATGGCGAACCTCGCAGGGTTCGTTAGCCTCACCCCCGACGCGACGACGCTACACGACCTATTAGCCGGTGGCGCATCGATCGACGAAGCGACCTATCGACTGGCGGATAACATCGTCGCCGTCCCCAGCGGGACTGGACTCGACGAGTACGCCGAAACCTCACCCGAGGGCCTTCGCGAGGCCGTCGACGAACTCCGTTCGAAGTACGACTACGTCTTTCTCGACGTTGGCGCGGGGATCAGTCACGAAACCGTCCTGCCGCTGGGACTTGCCGACGCCGTCATCGTCATCTCGACGCCAGAGCCCGCGAGCATGCAGGACTCCCGGAAGACAATCGAGTTGACCGACCACGCCGGTGGCACCGTCGCCGGCCTCATCGTAACTCGAATTCACCCCGACACCGACGTCTCCTACGACGAAATCGCCGACCGCCTCGAGTTGTCCTTGCTCGGGGCCATTCCGGAGGACGGAACGGCTCGAGAGAGCGTCTATGCGGGGACACCGCTGGTGGTCTACGAACCCGAGAGCCCGGCGTCGGTCGCCTACCGACGGATCGCTGCAGATCTGGCCGGCCTCGAGCGTCCGGATACGTCCAACAGCGACGACTCGACTGACGGGAAAGCTGGAGATGACGCGGTCTCGAGTGCGATCACCGAAGCCGAATCTGAACTCTGATCGAGGCTGAGATACGGCGGAGGTCGTTGGAACCTACCTCGCGGTAGGTGGCGCTTGGCTCTCGCGACTTGCGGATCTCGCGGGCCGTACGTAACGAATCCAGAAACTGATCGAGACCACGAGTGTGTCTTTAAAACGACTGTAACGCGTTTCATACCGAATCTTGGAGACCGACCGGTGTCGTGATCGATCTCCGCCCACGGCCACTCTAGCGGCTGAAATAGGCGGTTCCAACCCAAAATACGGAATAACTCATCAGCCGTGAGAGTATGTGCTAATTACTAATTCGGCACCCTCTCGAGCGCTCACCTATGGAGCGACGAAAGATCCTCCTTGGCAGTGGAGCGACGCTCGCGGCCGTGTTAGCGGGCTGTACCAGTACCGAAACCGATGACGAGTCATCTGACGATGATGATGACGATACTGGCTTTGACGACTCGAACGGGTCGGATGCGTCCGAAGACGATGGGTCCGAAGATGACGAATCCGACATTCCGGGCGTCGACGACGAGATGCCAGTTGAGAGCGACAACATGTCAGTCGTCGATACAGATCACGATTCCGGCACGCTCGATGTCGTCGTAGAAACTGAGACGACCGATACGGTGACGCTTGAGAACGAACTCAAGCACACGGCCGAAGACCTCGCATACGGCATCGACGACATGGAGGCGTTCGAAGCCGACATCGATCGGGTCGAACTGGCCGTCGAGTACGATGGGAGCCTGCTGTATTCGGCATACGTCGAGACCGAGTGGCTCATCGAATACCGTGATGACGTGATTACCCAGGACGAACTGGGGGCGAAGGTCCTCGCAACCAAAGAGTAAACAGGTTACATCGACCGCGGCGCGGCGACACCGAGAATCGAGAGCGCGTTCGCGACCGTGTGTTTCGACCCCGCAACGAGCGCGAGTCGTGCGTCCCGAACCGCCGGATCGACGTCTTCGGCCAGCACCGGGCATTCACGGTAGAAGGCATTGAACCGCTCTGCGAACGTCCGGGTATAGGTCGCAACCCGGTGTGGCTCTAAGTCGTCGGCAGCTTCCTCGACGACAGCTGGGAAACGAGCGATCGTCTCGAGCAGATCGGCTTCGGCGTCGGTTTCGAGTCGGTCGGCCTCGAGGTCCTCGAGAGCGATTGCTTGCCCCTCGAGGTCGGCCTCAGGGTCGATTCCGGCTTCCGCTAAGATGCCACAGCAGCGTGCGTGGACGTACTGGACGTACGGTGCAGATTGGGCCTCAAAGTCGAGTGCCCGGTCCCACTCGAAGGTGATCGCCTTCGTCGGCTGTTTGGAGACAATGTCGTATCGGACGGCACCGATGCCGACCTGGTGGGCGATGCGTTCGATATCATCGTCGGTCAGATCATCGTCGCGGATCCGGTCGTCGAGTCGGTCTTCGACCTCTTTGCGTGCGCGTGCGATGGCCTCGTCGAGTAAGTCATCGAGGTCGACGCCGGTTCCCCGCCGGGTCGACATCTTCCCCTCGGGAAGATTGACATACGAGTACAGCACCTGCTGGAGGCCGTCGGTGTCGTTTCCAAGCAATTCGAGCGTCGTCCGGAGCTGTCTGGCCTGGAGTTTGTGATCTTCACCGAGCACTGTCACCGCCCGATCGTAGGTATCGAACTTCCACTCGTGGTGGGCCAGATCCCGCGTTGCATACAGCGAGGTACCATCCGAACGCAAGAAGACGAGGTTCTTCTCGATCCCATGCTCGTCGAGGTCGAGTTGCCAGGCGTCTTCATCGTAGACGGCCTCATCGAGTTCCTTGAGGCGGGCAACGAGGTCGTCGGTCGAGCCATCGCGCATAAATCGGGTCTCTTTGACGAACTCGTCGAACTCGGCGGGGAGGCGTTCGAGACACGTTTTCATCCCCGAAAGCACCTGATCGACGACCGCACTGACCCGCTCGTAGGCCTCCTCGTCACCGGCCTCGAGCCCTTGCATAATCGACTCGATTTCGGCCTCGGCGGCGTCGACGGCCTCTTGGTCTGCGGTCTCGAGAAAGTCGTTCCCCTTGCGGTAGTAGCGGACGAGGTCGTACTCGATGCGGTCGCGGTCCGGTTCGGACTCGAGGTCGCTCTCCTCGAACGTCTCGTAGGCCCACGTGAAAACGGCCATCTGGCGGCCGGCGTCGTTGACGTAGTAATGACGGGAGACGTCGTAGCCCGCGTACGCCAGAAGCGTGGAGACGGCGTCGCCGATGATCGGATTCCGAGCGCGGCCGACGTGGACCGGTCCCGTCGGGTTCGCGCTCGTATGTTCGACCACGACAGACTCCCCACGGTCGGGCAACGCGCCGTAGTCGGCGTCTGTTGCCGCCTCGAGCGTCTCTTTGAAATACGCACCACTGGGTAGGAAGTTGAGATACGGCCCCTGGGTTTCGACGGCGTCGACGTAGGTCAGTTCGTCGACGTCGATTGCGTCGGCGATTCGGGCGGCAACCTGTGGTGGTGTCTGGTCGGCCTCGCCCGCGAGCCGGAAGGCCACACTCGAGGCGAGGACGCTCTCGACGTCGTCCGGCGGTTGTTCGATTCCGAGGTCGTCGGTCGGGAAATCGAGTGCAGAAAGTGCCCCCTCGAGGGCGTCCTCGACTTCCCTGGATAGTGCGAGGAACATACCTGCCCGTATTCAGGGGGCGATTAAAGCGATGTCGGGTTCTGTCGATCGGATTCACACGATCGTCGCGGGCAACCCTTCGTTGGAGTCCGTACAGCTTATGATTAGAAAAGTGATATTTATGGAGAGATTTTCGAGCGAACCTGTGTACGCCAAAGTCGACGTGTGCTCCCGACTTGTATCATTTAATCTAACCAATAGTTTCTTTCTGCTAATACATATGACAATATTTTTATTAGTTATGTATATAATGTTGGGGTCAGTGAAATGTCATATGAGTTCAGAGTCAGAACTCCGAGAGGCAGAAAACGAGATGAAAGAGGCGACGCCGTCGCGTGGATTGCAAAATCAGATCCCGCCGGACGAAGAGGTTCAGTGGGTGGTCGAGCAAGATTTACGAACGGCGTGGTTCAGTCTGATCCTGCACAAAATCAAATTCTTGGTAACGATGCTCATTTTTGGGGTCGTCGGGACGATCGCTGCAATGGCATTTCTCGGCCCACTGGGAGTAGTCGTGTTCCCGATTGTTGGACTGGGTGTTCCAGCAGCATACATCGGGTACAAATTCTACTACTTAAAACGAACCAACATCGAGTATGCGGCCACAGACGAACAGTTTCTCAAGTACAAAAACACGCCGTCGACGACCAAGACTGATTCGCTTCGAGTGAATCGTTCCAAGGACGCCAAGTTCACACAAGATATCTGGGATAAATTTCTTGACACTGGAAATATCCGGATTCGGGGAATAAACAGAGCCGGCAACATGTCTATAAAAGACGTTCCAAACGCTGAAGCAGTCCATCGAATCATCCAACACCAGATTGCCGAGACAGAACAGGTCGACGACATGGCAGCGAGGCAACGAACAGGGGTCCGGCAGGAAAATGTCCGGCGATAACTAATACTGCCGGACGTCCGTCGTGAATCGCCGCCACGGGGTGGCGATCAGACAGTTCCGTCCGATAGTATAAATCGGTCGCGGAATATACGCGTAGTGACTCTTTGTTACATCTCTCGATACGGACCCAGCCGCGTCCCGCCGAGTAGGTACGCTTCGCCATCTTCCAGTCCGGCCGGCAAGACGGGTGAGAGAAACGACTGGGTGGGCAGGTTCACCCAGGTCCCACCGACGAGATCGTTAAACGCCGGGAAACAGACCAGTCGCGGCCGCGAACCGTCAGTAAGCCACGAAACGTCCTCATACTCTGGACGGGGTCGAAACGGCTCCGGATTCAGACGGCCGCGCAGCCACACCCGCTCGATGCGATTGCCGCCAACCTCATCTTCGAGACGCACACAGGGATGTTCGTGACCCAGACAGAGCACCTCACACTCGAGTAGTTCGGGTGCGGGCCAGGTGTGGCCGTGCCAGAGGCCGATGCCGTCTATCGCGATTCCAGCCCCGGAGACGACGTCGACCGATGGCATGTCGCTGTGTGGGCCCTCGCTGGTGAGCCAGGACTCGATCCCACCGTCGTGGTTGCCCTTGACGACCGTCACCGAATACCCCGAGGGAAGCGACTCGAGCAACACCTCGAGTTCACCGCGTTCAGCCCCACCTGGCTCGCCGATCGAGTGCATGACATCGCCGAGGAGGATCAGCCGGTCGGCGTCGGTCCGCTCGAGCAGTGTGAGCAGTCGTTTTCGTCTGTCGCCTGCCTTGCTCGGGACGTCGACGCCGCGTTCGGAGCGCAACCCGGCTTCGTAGCCGGCGTGGTAGTCGGCGACAAGCAGCGCCCGTTCACCGTCGATCGTCGCGGTTGCGGCCGGTTCGCCGGGGATGGGTTCGACGCGAACCCCACTCGAGCGATCGGTGACCATCAGATCGCTTTCAACAGCCCATCGCCGGGTTCGTAACACCGCCCGCCCATGAGCGCGTCTTCGATCGCATCTTCGACATCCGCTGTCGATGCGCCGGTCTCGTCGGCGACAGTTTCGATGACCGTCTCCCGATCGGCCCCATCGCCGTCGTCCAGTTCAGCCATTTTTTCGACGACAGACGACTGAAGGTCGACGTCTTCGGCCGGCTCGTCGATCTCGGCGGATTCGGCCTCGATATCGTCGGTCGACTCCCCTTCCGAAGACGACGACTCGGCTTCGGGCTCGAGACTCGAGGTCGGGGCCGACTCGAGGTCGGTTGGTTCGTCGGCATCGGTGGCCCCAACGGGCTCGTCGATTGGTTCCTCAGCATCGGCGGCCTCACCGAGCTCGGCGTCGACATCCGCTTCGGGCTCGGGAACGTCGATATCGGCTTCACCCGGCTCGTCGACCTCCGTGCCGGTGGTGAACTCGGCTCCAAACTCCGCCTCGAGTTGTTCGCGTTCTTCGTCGTCCATCTCGTACATGCCTTCACCGGCATCGACCTCGTCTCCCATCTCGGGATCGGCAGTATCCGTTTCCGGATCGGCGACAGTCGGCTCGGAATCGACACTGTTCGTCTCCTGGTCGGCAACGGCTGTCTCCGAACTGGTCGTGGTTCCAGCCTCAAAATCGCCGAGATCGTCGTCCGACTCGGTAGCGACGGGTTCGTCCTCCTCGACCGTCGATTCGGTGGCGACGCCCTCGGGCTCTTCGGTTGCCGACTCCTCGACGGAGACTGGGGCGTCGTCGCTCGACTCGCTTTCGAATGACGTGTCGAAATCGGTTGAGTCAGCTGTCGATTCACGGTCGCTTGGGCTTGCGGTTCCGACGGCCGATTCGGGGTCGCTCGAGGCCGTCGATTCGGTACCGGTCGTCGCCGCGATCGATTCAGCGGTGTCGTCAGTCTCGATCGTCTCCCCGTCGGTGAGTTCGACCGAGGCAAGATCGGCGAGTGCCGAGAACGGTGTCTCACCGCTCCCCTCGTCGGGTGCGAGCTCGAGACTACCCACCTCACGCCGGTCGCCGGCGACGACCGAGACGGCGTCGGTCCCACAGTCTCGAAGCGCGGCGAGATAATCGGGCGTGGTTCCGTAGTGGTCTTGGGCCAGCGGGATGCCGGCCGCCAGTGCCGGGTCGACTCCCGCCTCCTCGAGTGCCGCAGTCAGTTTCCCACCGCCTGCCTCGAGTTCGGCTGCCGCCGCGTAGATGCCGATGCGCGCTATGGTCTGTTCGGCGGTACTGATGACCCAGCGTTCGCGAGTGTCGGCGTCGACGGTCGCGATGCTTTCCGGTCGGATCGACGTGTAGAT
>LKMM01000079.1 GCA_001563885.1 Natrialbaceae archaeon B1-Br10_E2g27 | reverse complement strand
GCGTTGGGGACGTACGTTTCGTCGTCGCGGGCGATGACGGCGACGAGGACGTCGTCGGGGATTTCGGCGCTGAGTTCGCGGATGGTCGCACCGTCGAGTTCTTCGGCAGTGACGGTGATCTCCTGGGCGTCGTGGCCCTCGCCGAGTTCGGTCATCCAGTGAGCGAGGGCGGGTCGTTCGATCTCGTTGTCGATCGACCAGGCAGTCGCGCTTGCGACGTCGATCGCTCGCACGTCTAAGGTGTCGAATGCGCTGACGTTGCCGGGGGTGTTGACCCGGGCGACGACATCTTCGACGTCGAATTTCGTGCGGGCAAGCTGGGAGACAAGCAGGTTGACGTCGTCGTCCGGGGTTGCGGCGACGACGAGTTTGGCGTTCTCGATGCCGGCCGCCTCGAGCGTGTCGGCGTCGGTGCCATCGCCCTCGTGGGCGGTGAAGCCATCTTCGCGAAGGGCGTCGACGGTGCCGGAGTGCTGGTCGACGATATGGACGTTTTCGCCTCGTTTCTCGAGTCTGGTGGCGAGCGCCCGGCCGACCCGGCCGCCGCCGACGATGATGCTTTTCATGGGTACGACGTGGAGGTATTGGGCGATCTGTCTGGCGAAGCCGGCCTGGACGACCACGGTAATGAAGATGACGAGGAAGACGGTTCCGGCGAGTGTCTGGGCGGCTTCGAACTGGCCTGCGGCCTCGAGTTCGATCGCGAACAGCGTTGCGACCGAGGCGGGGATGATCCCGCGAGGACCGACCAGCGAGAGGAAGTATTTTTCGGCCCGGTTGAACCGCCAGTGGGTCGTCGAGATGGCGATCAGGATCGGCCGGACGACGAGCGTGACGGCGACGACGACGGCGACGCCACCGATGCCGAGGCCGAGCAAGGTATCGAACTCGATCAAGGCTGCAAGCGAGATGAACACGAACGACAGAACCACGAGGGTAAGATCACGGTTGAATCCGAGTATTTCCTCGCGGTGGGGCAACTCGAGGTTGCCGAGGACGATGCCGGCAGCGGCTGCGGCGGCGACGCCGGTTTCGGGGAAGATCGATTCGGCGAGGCCGAAGGAAACGAGCGCGCCGGTTAAGGTCACCAGTCGGGCAATTTGGGTCGCATCCCCTGCTGGTAGGGTGACCGAGACGAGCAGATAATAAACGACGGCCGCGACGACGATGCCGACGCCGAGACCGGCGACGAGTCGCTGGAGGAAGGCAACCGGAATCTCGGCCGGCGCGTCGGCGACGACGAACACCTCGAAGATGACGATCGCAAGCACGGCCGCGGTGACGTCGTTGAATATCCCTTCGGCCTCGAGGGTTGCCCCAACGTGTTCGCGGACGGTGACGACCTCGAGCAGTGGCGTGATCACCGTGGGGCCGGTGGCGATCAACAGCGCGCCGACGAGGGCGGCGACGGCCCAGTCGGCGGTCAGAAAGAGCCGAACGGCAACCGTGGTGCCGACGAACGCCAGCAGAGCCCCGATGGTCGCCATTCGAAACACGGCTCGAGGGGCTTCGGCGAGTTTCTCCCGGCGGAGATGGAAAGCCCCGTCGAAGATGATGATCGCGACGCTCAGGCCAACGATCGTCGAGAGGCCATCGCCGAAGGTGTCGATCGTAATGAACGCAAGACCCTCCGGGCCGACGGCGATCCCGATCGCGATCAGAAAGAGGACACTCGGCATCCGGAGTCGCTTTGCAAGCACCTGTGCGCCGACGCCGAGTGCGAGAATGCCGACGACGAGAGGCAGTAGCTCAGCCACGGTCGTTTGTTAGGTCGGTCGATACATAAACGCGCTACCGATCGAGGTAGGGGCGGCAATGGCTCGAGTGGCCGATAGCCATCGCCTGAGCTGAGACTCCTCGAACCATCGGTACGGGACGAAAACCGTCTTCATCAGTGGCTGCGAACGTGCGGTCCGAGCCTCGAGCGTCAAAACAGTATGGGTGACCGGGTCGAGTGCCGATCAGTCGTCAGCAGGTGCCCCGACGCCTTTCAGCGTCGAGCCGTAGTCGGCACCGGCAGTGATGGTGTCTGGCTCTTTGACGACGTACATCACGATTAACACGGTGACAATGTATTTCGTGATGATGTCTAAGACACTGTAGCCCCACGACGTCATCCAGACGTCTAGCACGGCGAATCCTTCGACACCGAGTGCCCACAGGATCGGGTAGCCAAACCAGCCGACCACGGTGAGGATCTTCAGCGTGTTGAACAGGTCTGCGGTGCCGGTCGATTCGGCCTCGCGGGTCCAATCGACCATGATGACGTAGACGATCACGAGGAAGAAGATCGAACTGATCACGAACCACCACCAACGCATCAGCAGTGAGGAGGTGGTCAGTGCAGCGGCCAGTCCGGTCACACACATCGCAATCGTCATCGAGACGGTCGTCAGGATCTTCGTCAGGTTAGAGCCCGCGATCATCCCGAGGACGATCAGGATAAACGGTGTCGAGAACGTCCAGGTGAGATACCGACCCCACATGGTCAGTACCTCCTCACCGGCCATCGCGTGGCCTGCGGGCATCTCGATGAAGCTTATCGTCAGCCCCGACGTGAGCCCCGTGTAACTCGAGATCGAGACGACCGAGATCAGCATCGTCGAGATGATGATCAGTTTCGCACGTGGGTCAGTGACCCCGCGTGCGAGTGCGACGATGAACAGAATCGTCAACCCGGCAAGGGCGATGTTCGACACGAACGACGCTGCAAGCAGTGTATCCGCGAAGACGTAGTCGAATATCTCTCCTTGCGTCTCCGGTGTCTGTAACGCGACCTCGGATGCGGCAGTTGTCAGTGACTGATACATGGTACAGATGTATCTTTGAACGATCCACAGTTCAACGGGGGTCCATACTGGTAAGGATTTGACGTCGAACGGAGTATCTGTCCACCCGACAGATGACATTTCGCCCCCTCGACGGACGACAAAATAGCACTCGTCACCGAAACGAGCAAGCGTGACTCATGCTGGTGGCTGTCCATGGCTACCGGCTCTGATACTATCGGACGGAACTGTATGATCGCCACCCCGTGGCGGCGATTCACGACGTACGTCCGGCAGTATGAGGACGATCGCCGCGAAGCGACGACAGCCATCGATATCAGCGGCCACTCGCCGCGGTCGACCGTCGCCGCCTGCCCTCACCCGTGATGAGCAGGTAACCAAGCAGCAAGCCGAGGGCGGCCACGAACGCCAACCCGGATGTGATTCGTGTATCGATCGCGAACGGTCCGCTTCCCTGTACGTAGATCGTTACGCCGGAGCCGTACAGACTGACCGCCGTTCCTGGCGTGAGAAAGCCAATCAGTGCCAGCAGTACCGCCGCGACAGCGAGGATCACACCGGTGGCGATTGCGACGGTCATAATCGCATCCTCGAGCCTGATCACCGTTTCTGCCCGATCGAACGACAGCGCGTCGGTTTCGACCAGCCAGAGCAAACGCAACAAGACGAGCGCACAGAGAGTTGTCGAGGCGACTCCCACGAGCGCGAGCGTGCTGATCGCTGGCTCGAGTGCGCCGCTCGCAGCCGCCTCCCCCTCGAGAGAGCGGATCAGCTCCCGTCGGGGGTAGGTTGCGGGTGCGAGCAGGGTTCCGGAGGCGACCGTCAGCATACAGCCAAGCAGCTTCCCGCGAATGCTAAGCGGGTAGAACCGTCGTGTCGAGGCGGCAGCCCGCTGGTAGGCGTCCCCCGAGAGGACGGTGTCGGTGAGGTCGTCTGTTCGGCGCATCGAGGCGTGATAACGTGGGCAAGCCCTAAACTGTTAGTGCTGGCTTGAGAAGCCTGTCGCCAACCGGACGATTACTGGTTAGGTACGAGACTCACACGAACTGAATCCCAACTACCAAATACGTGTACCGAACGGTGACCGACGCGGTTGTCCGAACGGTGAATAGCCAATGCCGAGCGATCTGAAACGGGATCTCGGACTGCTCTCGACGACCGCACTCGCCATCGGTGCGATGGTCGGCAGCGGCATCTTCATCCTGCCGGCGATCGCCTACGTCGCGGCGGGACCGGCGGCGGTGGTCGCCTTCCTCATCGCCGGCTTGCTCGTGTTGCCGGCAGCGATTAGCGCAGCAGAGATGGCGACGGCGATGCCCGAAGACGGTGGTGCGTACATCTACGTCGAACGCGGAATGGGGCCGATGCTCGGGACCGTCGCCGGCATCGGCACCTGGCTGATGCTCTCGCTGAAAAGCGCCCTCGCGCTCGTCGGCGGCGTCCCCTATCTGGCCCAACTCGCGCCCGTCTTGGCCGACTGGGTCGTCGTGCTGGCCGTCTCGCTTGCGCTCTTTTTTACCCTCGTGAACATCGTCAGCGCGAAAGGCTCGGGCTCGATGCAGTTTGTGATCGTCGGCGTCATGCTCGCCGTGATGGTCTTTTTCGTCGTCAGTGGTTTCTCGAGTCAGGCGTTCGAGGCAGGCCAGACCGCAGGCAGTTTCGATCTGACAGCCGAGGGGATCCTCGCGGCCGTCGGCGTCGTCTTCGTCTCGTATGCGGGTGTGACGAAAGTGACGGCCGTCGCCGAGGAAGTCAAAGATCCAGGCCGGAACCTGCCGCTTGCGATGGTCGGCTCGCTGGTGTTTACGACGGCGCTGTACGTTGCCGTCGTCTGGGTTGCCATCGGACTTGCTGACCTCGAGCCCGGGGCTGGCTTCGTTCCAGCCGCACCGGGTGAGGAAACGGCCCCGATCGCCGCGGCCGCGGACGCAGCGTTCGGGCAGATCGGCGTCATCGCCATCGTCATCGCGGCGTTGCTCGCACTCGCGTCGACGGCCAACGCCGGCTTGCTCGCGGCCTCGCGGTTTCCGTTCGCGATGGCTCGAGACGGGCTCGTCCCCGACCGGTTAGAGGATGTCAGCGCCCGGTACAATACGCCAGCAAACGCCATTGCGCTGACCGGGGCGGTGATGGTCGTCCTCGTCACCGTCTTTCCGATCGAGCGGATCGCCCAGTTCGGCAGCGCGTTTCAGATCCTGGTCTTTATTTTACTCAACGTGGCGTTGATCGGCTTTCGGGAGGGCGCGATCGAGGAGTACTCACCAGCGTTCGTCTCGCCGTTGTATCCCTGGCTCCAGTTCGTCGGGATCGGCGGCGGGATCATCGTGCTGACACAGATGGGGCTGGTGCCGTTTCTGGGCTCGCTCGTGATCGTCGCCGGCTCCTTGCTCTGGTACTACCTCTATGCCAGACCGCGAACCGACCGCGAAGGGGCGGCCCGTTCGGGTGTCAGACAGAGCGTCGGCGAGTCTGCAGTCGAGCGGACGGCCGAGCTGTTCGCCGACCGACGCCGGTACGACGTCCTCGTTGCGCTCACCAAGGAGACGAGCGAGCGGGCCCGGACGGATATGGTTCGGATGGCCACCGATCTCTCGAGGCTGCGAACTGGCTCGGTCACCGTCGCCCGCTTTCTCGATGTCCCCCACCGGGCCTTTACCGGGACTGGCCCCTCGGTGACCCGTAAAGCAGCTCCCGAGTGGCTCTCACCCGCAGCGCCCCCAGCGTGGCTAGACGACGGCGATCCCTCGATTCGTCCCTCCGGAGGAAAGACCGTTTCGGATGCAGCCGTCGACCCGATCAACTACCTCGAGGTCGAGACCGAAGACGTCCCCGGCGCGATCGTCGAGTTCGCCGCCTTCGAGGGCTACGAGCTAGTCGTCCTCGAACGTCGTCGCGAGGAACTCCACCAGCCGCTTTCCCGCGGGCTGACCGATCACGTCCTCAAGAACGCGCCGTGTGGGGTCCTGTTGGTCGAAGATCGTGGCTTCGAGGGCGCAGACGAGATCGCAGTCGTCGCAAACCGTGGCGCATACGATCCGCTGAAGCTGCTCGTCGCTGACGCCATCGCCGAGGAAACTGGCGCAGACCTCGTCTTGTTACAGGCGATCCCGGCCGACCCACCCGAGGGTCGCCGGGCGGTCGTCGCCGACTACCACGCCGACCTGATGCGAATACTGACGGTGCCGGCTCGCTCGCGAATCGTCGAGACTGACGACCGGGTTGCCGGTCTCGCCCGGTTTGCCGAGTCCGCGGATCTGCTCGTCACCGGCGCTGAAAGCCGGGGGGTGTGGGGTGACCTCTTTGGCCGCCCCGGCGACCGACTGGTCGACTCCGTCGACGTGACCGCCGTGATGGTCCAACCCGCCGACGAACAGCGACCCGGCATCGTCCAGCGACTGGTACTCGAGCGACTGTTCGGGACCTGAGAAAGTACTCGAGGTCGGAACTCGACTCGAGATTAGGCCTCGAGTTCGACGCCCGTTTTGACGTTCTCGAGGGTGGTCTGGAGTTCGCGTTCGTTGTACCGGCGAACGAACGGCTCGGCGACTGATTCGAGTACTTTGCCGGGAAGGTCGTAGGTGGCGGTGTAGGTCATCTGACAGCCGTCGTCGGTCGGCTCGATTTCGATGTCGATCTCGCCCTCGAGGGCACCGGACATCTCGAAGGTGTGGCGTTCGGGTGGCTCGTGGTGGGTCTGGTGGAGTTCGCCGTCGAGGCCGACGCCGACCATTCCGTAGGTAAACGCGAGGCGTTTGCCGCCGTTTTCGAGCGGTTCGACGTCACGGACGTCCGAGAGGCTGGGTGTGACCTCGGCGTGGGTGTGTGGATCGTCGAGATACTCGAAGGCTGCGTCTGGGCTGGCGTCGATTGCAACTGTCTGGGAGACGGTGACCATGTGCCGACAGTCTACGCCAGTCGAAAAAACCCTATCCCCTCATATCGAAACGACGGCCAATCAGACGTTCCCAACGGAGTCGAGGAAGGTCTCGACGAGTTTTCGCTCGGCCGCACGAAGGTGCTGGTGGTAGGTCTGTCGGGTAATGCCCATCGTTTCGGCGATTTCGTCTCCGTCGGTCGGCCGTGGCCACTCGAAGTAGCCGTTCATGTAGGCCGCCTCGAGGGCCGTCCGCTGGCGCTCGGTCAGCCGCGACTCGAGGATAGAGGCACACTCGTTTGCCGTCTGGGGGCGCTGGTCGCGTTCGTGGCGGGCGTGCAAGGAGACGTCGTCGTACAGCGAGTCAAGTAACTCGAGAATCGACCGCACGTCACTGGAGGGTGGCAACTCGAGGTGGACCACTGCGTGCTCGGGCGTGGCGTCGATTGCGGCGACCGACGCGCCGTGATCGCCGAGTTCGATAAACGGCGTCGTCGAGTCGACGGTGAGTGCAATCGTCGATTCGCCGTTGGTCTCGGCGATCGGTCGGACGTCGACGACGGTCGGAAGCGCCGAGAGCGAATCGACCGACTGGTCCGTCTCGATCGTGAGGATCAACTCGGCAGTATCGGCCTCGGGTGGGCACGTCAGGCCGACGTAGGAGACGTCTGCACCGAGTTCGCCCGCGACGGTCGTCAGCGGAAACGTCCGATCGCCGATGCCGACTTCGATCTCGACGACGTGATCGGCGATCAGGTTCTCGCTCGCCTCGATCGCGTTCAGCCGCGTCGCGATCATCCGACCGATCGAATCGAACAGCTGTCGTTGCCGGTGATCGAGCGCCCGTTCGTCGGTCCCGTAGATACAGAGCACTCCGTACTGCTTTCGGTCGTGTCCGATCGGGACGGCGGCGAGTTGCGTTGCACCGACAAACGCCGGATCGAGCCGCGTGTCCTCACAGTCGCCGACGGTACACGTTTCGATCGTCTCACACTCGAGGGCGGTCTGGACGGATTGGGGAAGCGTCGCACACTCCTGGATCGGCTCTACTTCCGCGGGTCGACCCGCCGCTCCCCACAACTCGATGTCGGCTCGAGCCGGCGTCGGCGAGCCGATCCAGGCTCCGGCGTAGCCTTCGGTGGCGACGATCTCCTCACAGACTCGCTGGGCGATCACCCGACGATCCCGTTCGGAGACGAGAATCTCAGTGACGTCGTTGAGCAGGCCGTGGATCCGATCGAGCACACACTGGAGGGCACTACGCTCTTCGGCGAGTTTCTCAGCGCGTTCCTGGGCCGTCCGTTCTGCGTGTTTGCGGTCGCTTACGTCGTGTTGAAATCCGACGTAGTGGGTGAGTTCGCCGCCGTCGGTGACGGGTGCGACCGTCAACTCGTTCCAAAACGGCGTCCCGTCGTGGCGGTAGTTTCGGATCTCAGTGGTGATCGCCACGTCGTTGTCGATCGCCGTCCCGATCGACGCCGTTGTCGCCCCATCGGTTTCGGGGCCCTGCAGGAACCGGGGATTCCGACCGAGAGCGTACTCGCGGTCGTAGCCGGTGACCTCCTCCCAGGCGTCGTTGATGTAGACGAGCGGGTTGTCCGGCAACGAGGCATCGCTTAAGCTAATCCCGATCGGGGCGTTATCGATCGCCCGCACGATCGCCTCGGGGTCGGGTTCGTGTCCCGAGATGTCCTGTGGAGGGTCGTCGGCGGTCACCGTATCGACGGCGTCGACGACTCGCTCAACCGTGGCCACGCCAGTGTGCGTGACAAATCGGTCGACGCCGGAGGCCGATGGCGTATCGGCGAGCGGGTTGTCCTCGTCCGTACACACGACCACCGGTAGGGTCGCCTCGAGTTCTCGAACTGCCTCGAGCAGCGACACGTCGTCCCCACGTTGGCCCTCGGAGACGGTGACGAGACAGTCGAACTCTCCCGAGGCGAGTCGTGCCACGGCGACTGTCGGGTGCTCGACGGCTGTCACCCGGTAACCAGCCGTCTCGAGTGCGCATACAAGCGCTGCGTCGTCACCGTCGGGGTGGACGAGTACGATTGTGCTGACGCCCATGACGCTAGCTACGGACTGTCACGCCTAAACGATTGTGCCGAGCACTGGTAGGCTGGAATCGGTATGCAGTACTTAATGAGCCGTCGCTGAACGGTGAGTCGACAAACCGGACGAGTACGTAGGAAATCACATGGGAACGCAGACGGTCAGCTACGGCGAACGGTCGGCGGTCACAGCGGAAGATGCACTGCTGAACGCGTCTCGAGCGTCGATTTTGGCGCTCGTCGCCGTCTTCGGTGCGCTCGCAGCGACCGGAACCAACCTCACACTCGAGACACAGATGATTCTGTATCTGGTTGGGATGGTCGCACTCAACCTCCCACATGGCGGCTACGAACACTTCACGAACGTCCGCCGGCGTGGGCTTCCCTTTGGTGCCCGGTACGTCGCCGTCTATCTGGCGTTCGTCGTCGGTTTCGTCGGCCTCTTTTTCGTCGCACCAGCGCTTGCGCTTTTGCTCGCGTTTGCGACCGCCATCGCCAAAGGCGGCCACGGTGACCTCCGGGTGATGGACGCCCTCGTCGGCACCGACCACCTCGAGTACCGTGCCCAGCGT
>LKMM01000078.1 GCA_001563885.1 Natrialbaceae archaeon B1-Br10_E2g27 | reverse complement strand
TCGTCGACCCGAAGTCTCGCCTCGAGTTCGTCGGTGAGGGCATCCCGGCCGAGATCATCGACGATGTTTTCGGCGCGGTCGGCACCGGGAAGGACGTGACCGTTGACATACCGGTTCAGATCACCGGCAGGGAGCTCCGTTTCGGCGGCAAGTTCGTCGTACGTCCGCGTCGCTTTCAACATGCGCAACACCTCGACGGCTCGTAGCTGGAGGGCTGCTTTCTCCGCGCGATTCATATTCGATATCCATCCTTCCGCAATCATGTGCATTTCGGTCTGTTTTACACCGAAAGCAGCCACGTTCGTGAAACCGTCAGCTCGAGAGGAGGCCATCGCGTTTGTTCGCGCTGTGCTCGCGCGTGCAGGCACGAGCGTTTTTGGAGTGCCCCGAGTGTGAGCCATGTCGAACGAACGGCCGACCGCCGAGGTACTCATACGGTCTGTTGTGATTCTTTACCGGTGATCGACCCGAAGAGGGCGGCGATCACCGGTAAAACGTTATAACGATCCGTATCAGACAGGGACTCACCGTCGAAATCGTCCAGGCAGTCGTCCACGACAAATAGCCAAACCTCGAGTCGCAACCCATAATCCGGGCCGCCCCCACGATAGGGATATGCAACTCGGTCACGGAGGAGAAGACCCGTGAGCGCGCCGACGGGCCCACAGGGCTGGCAGGATGTCCTCGAACTCCCCGATTTCCTCGAGCAACTCGAGGAGGCAGGCGGCATTCCCGTCTCCGTACTCCTCGAGGATTTAAACGAACAGGCCGAACTCGACCTCGAAGCCGACGGTGTGGTCTTTCACGACCGAGGGATTCGGGTACCGGGCTACGACGCGACGTTCGTCCACGAACCGACCGGCGCACGCGGTCGGCCGGCGTTCAGCGTCGAAATCAATACGGTTGGCCCCCGGAACGCGTGGGCGAAATACGACAACACGCTCTCGTGGAACGTCTATCTCTTGCGGACGACTGGACTGGCGGCGCTTGCCTGGATCAGCGACGAGGAGTACCGAATCGAGGAGGCCGATGAGTTCGACTCGAAACTCGACGCCGTCTTAGCCGGGCGGTTTTCGTTCGGGATCTTCGTTCATGCCGGCGACTCCTGGGACGAACAGGTCGAGCGAATCCAGCAAACGAACGCCCCGGCGTACTTACAGGGCGAAGACGGTTCGACCGTCCTTCCCTCGACCCAGTCTGAGTTCTACCAGTATGTCGATTCCACCCCGACTTCCTTCCGGACGAGCGGTGGCAACGCCCCGTCGTATCTCGGCATCCTCGAACTCGAGATCACGATCGATTGATCGTCGACGGGGACGAGACCCACGATAACGATTCGCGCCTTCCTCGGGGGCCACGTTAGCCGTTTGCGCCCGCCTCGAAGGCCCACTCGAAAAAGGCAGCCTCGAGTTCGACGGTCCGACAGAACAGCGCCTCGACCCGTGCTTGCCGGCGCGGTGAGAGGTCGGGGCCAACGGAATCGAGTTCGCTGCGAAGCCAGGCGACAAACTCACGAAATGGGGCAATTGCGTGGAGGTCGATCCACTCGGCATAATAAAAGGGCAGATCAGCGCCAGCACTCGGCGGGCCATTGGCCGCTGGGTCGCCATAGCGGTCGGCGACAGTCGTCGCCCACTCCTCGTAGATCCACTCTGCGGGGACGAGTACGGCCAGCGTCTCGGCGTAGCCGCCCTCGTGGGCCGCCCGACCGAGCAGGTCGACGAACGCTGCGACCGGTTCGACACGCTCGGGGTCCGTTCGGTCGGCTTCGGGCACCTCGAGTGCGTCGAACGACCGCCTGAAGTAGTCGTTTTCCTCGTCGGTGATGGTGTCCAGAAACTCCACGAGTGGGCGTTTTGTGTCCATCCCCGGGGCCTGGGCGACGGCGTGAGCGAACGTACCGACGAGTTCGTCGACGAACGCATAATCCTGGATCAGATAAGCCGCATACGCATCCTCAGAAAGCGTCCCAGCCCCGAGTTCGTCGGTGAACGGATGCTCGGTTGCCGTCGACCAGGCCGGCTCCGACCGCACCCGCAGCCAGTCGGTAAACCGCGGTTCGTCGACGGTGGCTGCGTACGATTCGTACGTCTCGGCCCCCTCAACCGAGGGCTCGACTCTGTCGCTCACAGCTCCCACCCCTCGAGCGTGTAGGCCATCTCCCAGAAGCGATACTCGAGTTTGCCACTCATAAGAAACGCCTCTTCCATCGCGTCGTGTTCGCCCGGATACCGCTCGGCACAGTCGTCGACAAAGGTCCGACACCACTCGGTCGCCTCACGAAACTCCTCGCTGGTATACATCTCGATAAAGGGCGTATACTGGTGTTCGTCCTCGGCGAGGTCGGCCATCTGTTCGGCAACGTCGAGATACCCCTGCATACACGGATAGAGCGCCGCTGCAATCTCGGCGATCGACCCCTCGTAGGCCGTCCGCACGAGGAAGTTCGTGTAGGCAACACAGGTCGGGGCTTTCTCGACAGCCTCGAGTTCCGCACGGTCGATACCGTACTCATCGGCGAACGCCCGGTGAAGCTCCATCTCGTGATCGAGCACTTCATGAGCAACGCCCAGCAGATGGGTCATCGTCTCTTCCTCGCGTGCTTTCGCACCCGCAATCGAGAACAGACGGGCGTACTCGAGGAGATACCGATAATCCTGTTCGACCCAGTGGCGAAACGCTGCCTCATCTAACGTTCCTGCCGCCAACTCTTCGACAAACGGATGAGATTTCTGTGCTTCCCAGATGTGGTCGCCTTTCTCGAGTAAGTGATCGCTGAACGCCATCGCTCCAACTGAGGGCTGGCGCGCTAATATAATTGGGTGATATAATCTGATTATCTCTTCTTTCCGCCAGATTACGAGCCGATTGTCGGATCGGCTGGGAGTACGGCGACGCTCTCGACGTCGACGTGTGCCCCCTCGGCGACGACCTCACCCGAAACGAGGTCGGTGTCACCGGCAACGCCGGACACCTCGACGGTCGCCGACCCCTCTCCAAAGTTCAGGACGACGGCGACCGACTCCGCACCGATCGTTCTGGTGTAGGCGACAACACGATCCGGCTCGCCAGTCTCGACCTCGTACTCGAGGCGTTCTAGGGCGGCGTCGGTCTGGAGTGGCGGCTGGTCGTGGCGGACGTCGGCGAGTTTCCCGACGTGTGCCTGCAGGTCGGCGTCGGCGTGTTCCCACGCGAGATCGTCACGACGGCCACGCTGCCCGAACTCCTGGCCGGCGTAGACCATCGGCGAACCGGGGAGCGTAAAGATCGCTCCGAGGGCCGCTTTGGCGGCGTCGCGACCGCAGTCGACGATATACCGGGTCTCGTCGTGGTTCTCCGAGTAAAGCATAAAGCCTGCGTGGTCGGGAAAGCCAATCTCGACGCGGTTTTCGATCGCCTCGAGGAGTTCGTCGGCGTCTTCGCCCAGCCCGATCTGGCGGAGCGTAAAGTACGTCGTCGAGTCAAAGTGCATATCGAAGAGCCCGGCCTGGAAATCCGGAATGTAGGGAATCGTCTCATCGAGCAACAAAAACTCCGAGTCACGGGCTTTCAGGCGGTCGTGAAGTTCACGCCAGAAGCCGTTGGGCACAGCCCAGGCCATATCACACCGGAAGCCATCGACGAGTGGACTCCACGTGTCGACTGCATCGAGGAGATGGCGACGAACCGGCAGATGGTCGAAGTTGAAATTCGCGATGTGTTCCCACTCGAAGTAGGTCTCGGGTTCGTTGCCCTCGCGCCATTCATACCAGTCGCGGTACTCGCTGTCGGGATTCGAGACGGCCGCCTGGAAGTGAGGGTGCGTGCGCGCGGAGTGATTACAGACCAGATCGAACAACACCTTCATCCCGCGGTCATGGGCTGTCTCGATGAACCGCTCGTAATCGTCTCGGTCACCGAGATCGTCGGCGATCGAAAAGAAGTCCGTGATGTTGTAGCCGTGTGGAGCGTGATCGTTTTCGAGTACTGGCGTCAGCCAGAGGACGTCTACACCCAGTGAGTCGAGATACTCGAGTCGGTCGACGATCACGTCAAACGCAGACTCGCCCTCGGCGGGTTCGCCGAAGGTGCGGACGTAAATCTCGTAGATGACCGAATCTTCGGCCCACGCTGGCGGATGGTACGGCTGTGCAGTCGTGATCGTTCCATTTTCACGAACGAACGAGACGACATCCGGGACGCTGTAGCCGCCTTCACCGACCGCAACCGCGTGGACGCGAAGCTCGTCTTCGAGAGCAGAACGCGGGACTCGGACCTCTCGGTCGCCGATCTCGATGGCGTCGCGGTCGACTTCATCGCGATCATCGAGCAGGAACTCGACGGTCAGATCGTCGGCGGTTTCGCTGCCCCGTGGATGGGCGTTCGGGATTGCCCTGACGACTACATGGTCGTCTTCGACAATCGGCTCGAGGGTGAGTCGCGGACGGCCTGCCTCGCCGTCGACCCCTTCCACATCACGGACGCCGCTACCACTCCCGCTTACGCGGGGACCACTCTCGCCGCTTACCGGTTTGATCGCCGATCCGCTGGCACTGCGCATCCCCGACACTCCCGACTGATGGGTTGCAGCCGGCGAGAGTTCGCCGGGAAGCGCCCGGATCGTCAGGTCGTACTCGCCGTCCGGGGCAGTGAGGCGAGCCACGTACGTCCCCGGAACGTCGGGAACGAAGTGTTCGACCGGCCTTGACCCGACGCTTGCCGCCGATTCTTCCGGTGTTTGTACTATCTCCCAGCTGTACTCAGCATCTGGATCCGGATCACGTGGCGCAAGCTCGAGTTCCTCACCCGCGGCCACGAACCTCGGTGGTCCTGGATGGTGCATAGATGTAGCTATTATCCGTCAACATCTTGGACCTTCGGATCTCTGGACCCTCACGGCCGCCGACTCGGGGCACCAACACTTATACCGATCTACGTCCGGGTTTAGATATGGCAGACGCGACCGGCCACGAAACGACCAGTCCAATTAGCGTCACCACAGACATCGAGGGCGACCGAACGGTCATCAGCGTCTCCGGAACCAAGGAGATGGCAATCGTCGTCCACTCGAAATCCGGTGAACGCATCTATCTCCCACCCGAAATCGAGGAGACGACAGACGACGACCCCCAGACACCGTACCGATCTTCCGAGGCCAGTCCCTACGAAGGCATCCCGAGTGACAGTCCCTACGAAGGTATCACAGATCAGAGCCCATACTCTTCAACTCGACGGCCCGACGCCGACGTCGGCATGCATCCAACCGCCTCGGGCTTTCGAATTATTCATCCGGAGCCGGTTACCGAACTCTCGGTTCTCAAAGAAGAGTAACCTAGACCGTCCAGACGATGACGTCTACAGAACGAACAGTCAAATTCCGATAGGTTCAGCAACTATTGTCGGTGTGACGAAACGTTCCAGCCTGCTATCAACAATCCCTAGAGTTTTTTCTATCCGTTGGTATGTTGAGGTATGGACGCTATAGTACTAGCCGGCGGATACGCAACGCGAATGTGGCCAATTACCCGACACCGACCCAAAATGCTTCTACCGGTCGGAGAAACGACCGTCATCGACCGAATTCTCGAAGAGTTGGCGACGGACGATCGTATCGAGACAATCTACCTCAGCACGAACGAGGCGTTCGCTGCCGAGTTCGAAGCACACATCGAACGAGAGGGCTATGAGAACATCCAGCTGTCGGTCGAAGATACCACCGACGAGGACGAAAAGTTTGGCGTCGTCGGCGCACTTGCCCAACTTATCGAACGCGAAGGGATCGACGACGACCTGCTAGTCGTCGCGGGTGACAACATCATGGGCTTTGAGATGAGTGACTTCCTCGATGAGTTCGAAGCACGCTCTTCGCCCGTACTGGCCGCCTACGACGTCGGCTCCTACGAAAAAGCCAAATCCTACGGCCTCGTCGAGGTCGAAGACGATCAGGTCGTCGACTTTCAGGAAAAACCCGACGACCCAAAGAGTACCCTTGTCTCGATTGCCTGCTATGCATTCCCCGCAGATTCGATTCGCTTTTCGGAGTATCTCTCGGGCGATAACAACCCAGACGAACCTGGCTGGTACATCGAGTGGCTCCAGTCACGCGAGGCCGTCTACACCTACCCCTTCGACGGCATCTGGTTCGACATCGGCACCCCCGACGCCTACTTCGAAGCCGTCGAATGGGGCCTCGAGGGCGAGTCACTGATCGAAGACGGCGCAACCGTCGAGGAGACCGACGTCGGTGACACCGTCCACGTCATGGACGGCGCAACCGTCACCGGCTCCGAACTCGAGCAGACCGTCGTCTTCCCCAACGCCGACATCGCAGACAGCGCACTCGAGGACAGTATCATCGGTGAAGACGTCACCATCGAGGACTTCGATCTGTCCGGCGGACTCATCACCGAATACTCGAAACGATAGCGGTGTAGGACTGGGAGCGAAACGAACTCGACAAACGGGCGAACCGATGTCGAATCCGTATCCTCAACGGGTCGAAACCGGTTCTACCGTCACCTCCCCACCATCTTCGACGGTCACCACATAGCCAGGCACTTCGAACGTGAGACGACACGATGACCTCGACGCCCCAACGCGTTCGAGGACCGTCGGATCGACGTACTCGGCAAGGGTGTACTCGAGGTCCTCGGGTGAGACGCCTTCGGCGTCGGCTAACCGGACTACCACGGTGTAAACGACGGTATCTCCGTGAGTCATCGGTAACTAGGTGCCACGTCAACGGATCCAAACGCCGATCGAGCGTGTCGATAACTATCGCCGCGGTTATCACTGGCTCGACAACGCGTGAGCCTTTCGACGCCGGAGGACTCTCTCGAGCAGTTTCCGTGTGTCGGATCTGCTTTTCCTCTCCTTCGTTGGTTTACAGACATTATTCCTGAAGACAGGATAGGGAATATAAAAAGTGAGCCACGGGTGTGCGGTGAAAGTGAAAGTGAAACGCTCGGCTGTCGATACGTCTTTGCTCGAGTGGGGGCTTTAGTCCCCCGCGACGTGGGTGTTTGCATGCGTCCGTCCCTCGATTACGGAGGCCAGCGGGCCGGTGGCCTTACGCCGGGTCCGCGTTTTCGAATAGACCCGATCGGGTAGCGACGGGTCCGTCTGGCATCCGTTGCTCGCACGCAGGAACGGGAGTTACTTAAAATTGAGCCTACTTAGACTCAAAATAGGTCTAAACAATGCATATGATTTGCGTGTCACCGACAGTTATCATGGCGAACCGTGATTCCCAATTAAATGCGCCCGCTGGTATCGTGGATGACGAAATCTGATCCTGCTATTCTTGAATTGTTCAGTGAGGCTGGAATAGCGATACCTCCGGGGGTGGTAGCGTTCAATTTGACAGGTGTCTCGCGGTCGACTATTGTAAGGCGGCTTCCAGTCTTGGTCGACCACGGACTGCTCGAAAAAGTCGACGAGGATCGTGGCTACTACCAAATAACAGAGCGGGGTCGGGCCTATCTCGAGGGACAACTCGAGGCTGGCGACCTGGAACAAATGAATTAGGGATGATAATGGGCATACAGTTTTTTCTACGTGGCCTCATGATTATACCTACAAACCAGAATTGAAGATGGGAAACTACACAAATACAAGCTAATAAACAAAACCAAATACTATGAAATTTAGCCCAGATGACTTGACCGGTGAAACTCAAGAGATCTTGTCAAGATTTATTGACCATGTAACTCGATTAGAAGATGAAATTAAAAAAGAAGAGGAAAGTGATAGCCGGAAAACAGAAGTTAAGGTATTTATCGCCGAAAATCATGGGTACGAACTTGGAGGTTTAATCCAATCAATAAAAGTCCTTTCAGAAAACCCTGATCTCCATAAGAATATACAAGAATTCCTATCTTCGCACAACTTCAGAGAGGAAGTATTGAATGACGAGTCTTCCTATGTTGAGATTGAAACACCCAAAATGGGCAGGGTCGATCAATTTGTCTTCATCAATCAGGGTGACTATATAAATATCGTCACAGCGGAAAGGCGGAAATGGACGAAAAAAACAGTTGAAAGGTTGATAAGTTATATTCCTGAGTTAGAACGGATTTTCCTTTCACCAAGTGACTTGCGTCAAGTTGTTCAAGAGTTAGAAGGAGGCAATGTTACCGGCTTCACCGCAAAATATCACTCATACTCGACCGATAAAAAAGTCAGCATTCGGTTCCATGGGGCAACCAAAGAGGATCTTGATACCGTCAAAACAGAATTCGATGCAAAACCGACTCGATTGGAAATAAGCCGGGAAAACAGTCCACCAGATACAATAAACGCAGCAATTGCTCAAGAAGGCCACTATTCATTTTCAAAGGTTAAACCTGGGTATGAAAATAAGGGGTTGAACACGTTTGAGTACCTATCTCAAGCGTTGGAAAAACAAGATACAGAAAATTTCAAGATTAATATTAACCCTAATCGAGTTAGAGTCGGTGCTGGGACTGTATTTGAGGGGTTCACAACCTTAGAGCTAATTGAGGATGATAATCAAACAGAAGACGGCCGATCTACTGCTGAGAAATTGAGGGAAGATATTTTAGAATATAAGCAGCGCTATGTATTTTCAACGTGGGAAGAAGGAAGTTATGAGGTATTTGATAAAGAATTGAGCGAAGCATTTGAGATTACTGTTGAAGGGAGTACAATTCGCCTCCATGCAAAAGAGGGTACTACCTCTGCCGCATTTCGAGACTTCAGTACAATTCTCTACACGAATTTCAATTCGACTTACAATCTCGAAAAGACTTCAAAGAGGGTTAGGGCATAATGACGAGGCAGTGGGAGAAGCAAAAGCAGGAGCTTGATTCTTATAATGTTTTTTATTCCTGTATAAAAGGTCTGGATGCAGATACTGGTTTATTAGACCTGGGGTTCCGAGTCGTTGGGAATTTTTTACGCATCACTGACAATAGACAAGATGTCGAAGCAAATCCTGATGTAGTTCTATACAATAACGAAACGCTGCTCCTTGTCGAAATAAAATCGGGGAACTCTGTCGAACCTCGTGACAAAAACCAAATGGAGCGAATGGGTCAGATCTCGATAGAGGAGGGACAAAATTTCCTGAAAGATACAGAGTTAAACGATCCACTACTGGAACCTACTGAATTATCTGATATTCAACCATTAATTGTATACCCATTAGACACGGTACTCAGCTGTAGGAATAGTGACGGTTGTATTTCGCGTATGGAAGAGATTGGTGAGTTTGGGGCTGTTCTGTCACAAGAGAAGGATGGTTATCTCGAGTATCAAGAAGGGAACATCTCGGATAATGCTCTTCGCGCAACACTGAATCAAGGAATCTCTCTTCCGAAACATCCCGACACATCAATATACTTGACT
>LKMM01000077.1 GCA_001563885.1 Natrialbaceae archaeon B1-Br10_E2g27 | reverse complement strand
CCCACGGCGATCGTCCCGAGTGCAACGGCGACGGCCCCGGTCTGGACGCCCGGTCGCTCCCAGTGGCGGCGGACGGCCTCGGGGTCACGACTCGCGAGCAGTTCGAACGCCAGGGTTCCGGCCCCACCGGCGAGGAGTGCAGGAGGCGAGAGAGGTGTCTCGAGGGAGACGACGAGGGCAACGGCCACGAACAGGACGGCGGTGGCGAGAGCCCCGTCGCGCCGGAGGCCCATCTAACAGATCTGTGCGCCCTTTGCGACGGTGGTCTGGTAGGCACGGCTTTCGATGCCGGCGTCGTCGAAGGCATCGATCATCGCGGCGGCGACGGCCGGTTGGTCGGTGCGGTGACAGACCGCAAGCACGCCGGGGCCGGCCCCGCTTACGGTGACGCCAGTCGCGCCGGCGGCGAGGGCGGCCTCACGAACACGGTCGTAGCCGTCGATCAACGCGGTGCGTTTGGGGGTGACGATGGCATCGGCCATCCCGCGACCGACGAGGTCGGGATCGTCTCTGGTCATGCCGACGGCCAGCGTCGCGGCGTGGCCGACGGTGTCGACGACGTCTCCCATCGGGGCCTCTTGGGGGACGACCCGTCGAGCGTTTCGCGTCGAGACGGTCGTCTCCGGCAGGCAGGCAACGACGGGAAGCGAGGCATCGACCTGGGTGATTCCGTCGTCGGTGACGATGGTGAAACCGCCGAGTATGGAGGGGGCGACGTTGTCCGAGTGGGCTTCACCAGAGACGAGTGCCTCGCCTTCGGCAGCGATCGGCACGAGTTCCTTACGGGAGAGCCCACGATCGTACAGTTCGTTAAGCGCCACGGCCGCGGCTGCGGCGCTTGCAGCCGACGAGCCAAGCCCCGATGAGGGGCGGACGCCTTTGTCGATTCGAATCCGTGCCGGGGCATCGAGCGCCTCGGCGACTGCACCGACGGTGTTGGCCTTCGGATCCTCCGGGATATACTGGCTCCCGGTACCGGTGACCGAAATCGTCGTCTCCGGGGCGCGTTCGACCCTGACGACGTCGGCTGGCGTCCCGAGCGCGACGCCAAAGACGTCGAAGCCGCTTCCGAGATTCGCGCTCGTCGCCGGGGCCCGAACGGTAAGCATGGCGGTGTGTTGCTACAGTATACGCAAAAAGGTAGCGAACGACGACGGGACGGTCAACGACACCCTGTGGGGTTGTCTTACTTGACTCCAGTCACTCTTCGGTGCCGTCGCCGAACGTGAACACCTCGTCCTCGTTGATTTCGTCCTCGTCGAGTTCGTCATCCTCGAGTTCGAGGTCGACCGCCGATGGCTCCTCGTCGACTGAATCGGTCCCTAACTCGGCAAAGGGATCCGCCGTCGGTTCGGACTCCGATTGCTCGAGTTCGTCCGGATCGGTCTCGTCACCGAAATCGATCTGTTCGAAGGTATCGGCGGGGAAGCTACTGTCATCGTCGTCCGTACTGGCTGTCGATGGCTCCGTCTCATCGGCCGATAGCTCGTCTTCATCGAGATCAGTGATCAACGCCTCCGCCTCTTCGTCCGACAGGCGTTCGTCATCGGCAATCTCGGAAGGCTCCGACTCGAGTTCGTCCATGTCGACCGATCCTGCAGATAGTTCAGCGCCCACTTGTGCGTCGGCAGTCGCCTCGTCCGGGTCTGCAAGCGGATCGGTCTCGGTGTCGTCTGCAATCGGCTCGGCACCAGTGTCGTCTACAAGCGACTCAGCACCCTGCTCCTCGAGGGGATCGGTCTCTGTGTCCGCTGCTCTCTTTGCTGTGGGTTCTGTATCCGCTTCGATATCAAGATCAGCAGGATCGTCCGTTCCAAACTCGAGATCGGCCGAGTCGGCGTCGGCTGTCAGGCTGTCAGCACTTGCTTCGTCGTCGGGTTCGGCTTCGTCGTCAATCCCGATGTCAAGATCGTCGAACGGATCGTCGAGAGGCTCGTCGGTTACCGACGCTGGCTTACTGGCTTCGTCCCAGAGTGCGTCGCCGGCATCGTCCTCGGACTCGATCGGATCGAGTTCATCTTCTACGGGTTCGGTGTCTGCTGGTTCGGTCTCGGTCTCGATCGAGACTCCCTCGAGCGGTGGGACTCGGTCGGTGTGATCGAGGTCTGGAAGTGCTGTCGCGTCGGCGGCTGGTGATTCGACGTCGACGTCGGTTCGATATCGCTCGAGGCGATCGGAGACCGTTGCTGAGGCCGCAGAGAGATCCCTCGTCGCCTCTGTGAGCGTCCCGAGCGTGGTCGTCTGAACGTCCGTAGCCATCGCCGCGTTACCGGCTTCGGTACTCGTCGCCTCTGATAGAATTGTCGCTTCGCCGACTGTTTCGACGACGTCCTGGGTCGAGGCGGCCTGTTCTTCGGTCGCCGCAGAGATTTCTTGGACGCTGACGTTCGTTTCGCGTGCAAGGTCGGTGATCTCGGTTAGGGCGTCGACGGCCTCGGTGACACGCTGGCTAGCGTCTCCGATGTCGTCGCTTGTCCCCTCGACTTCGGCAGTCGACTGCTCGGTTCGTTCACGGATCGCCTCGAGTCGGTTCTCGGCAGCGTCGGCGGCCTCGGCGACGTCGTCGGAGAGCTCTTTGACTTCCTGGGCGACAACCGCGAACCCTTCCTCGTCGTCGCCGGTGACCGAGCGTGAGGCCTCGATGTTGGCGTTCAGTGCCAGCATATTCGTCTGTCGGGCAATCTCGGAAATCGTCGCGATCAGTTCGTCGATCTGTTGGACTTCCTGTTCGAGTCGGCGCATTTCGGCGACTGCATCCTCGGCTTCGCCTTCGATCGATCGCAAAGCGGCAATCGCCGTTTCGGCAGCCTCACGGCCGTCCTCTCCGCTCTGAACGGTCTGTTCGGTGAGTTCGGCGACCTCGTTCGAGGAGACGGCGATCTCTTCGGTCGTCGCTGACAGTCCCTGAAGCTCTGTCGTAACAGACTGGAGCGAGTGGTGTTGCCGTTCGGTTCCGTCACGGATGTCGTCTACCGAGCCTGTGATTTGCGCTGCGGTCGATCGAAGCGACTCACTCGAATCGCTCACACGCCCTGTCGCAGTCGACATATCGGTCGTGAACAGACGCATCCGGGTGACGGTTTCCTCTATGTCGGCGAGGACGCCATTGAACGTCCCGGCGATCGATCGAAACTCGTCGGGATCGTCGTCGTCGATTTCGACGCGAGCGGTCAGATCGCCATCGGCAGCGTGGGCCATTGCGTCGCTATACGCCGTCGCCGTCCGTTCGAAGCGCTCGAGACGTGTCTCGAGTCTGTCGCGCTCGGCTTCGAGTTCGGCACGGTCGGCTTCGGTCTCCTCGAGGGTCTCCTCGAACGTAGCGTACATCGAGTCGACGGCTTCGTAGACGCTGCCGACGCTGTCGATTCGTTTGGTCTCGAGGTCGACGTCGTCGCCGGGTTCGATCTCGTGGATCGAGTTGGCCAATCGCTCGAGCGACGTCGTCGTGGCTCGGCCGAGAACGAACCCAACGACACCGAACACGAGCGCGATCACGGCGGCGATGACTGCCAGTTCTTCGGCGCTCCCCAGGAGTTCGTTGAGGGTACCGGTGAGTTCGGCCGCTCCCAGGATCCCAGCAGCGCCGACTATCACCCCGAGTATCAGTAACACGATTCCGAGTTTGAGTGCGTGCCTGCGTCGGACCGCCGCCGGCACCAGTCGTCGCAGCATAGATATCGAAGGGTGACCTGCTCAATACATAAATGTGATCCACGGTTATCGTTCTTGATAACTACGAATCGACGTCAACCGGCCGGTCAGCGTCGACGAATCGGGCAAGACCGGCCGCGAGGGCGGTCGATAGAACCGTCCCGACGAGTGCAAACGACGCGATGACGGCGAAAAAGGTCGCAAGCGAGAAGCCGCCGAGGACGTAGCCACCGATCGCGATACTGGCGGCACCGAAGCCGAACTCGCCGAGATAGGTGTAGCCGTAAGACAGCCCGCGGGTGTCTGCTGGTGTGTAGACGGCCACGGCGTCCTGATAGAACGGCTGGATGGCAAAGAGAACGAAGCCGAAGACGCCACAGAGGGCGATGATTGCTCCAAGCCCCATTCCAGTGACGGGGATGAACGCGACTGCAAGTATCGTCAGGATACCGAAGAGGGCAGCGAGTCCCCGGGCTGGCGGGA
This sequence comes from Natrialbaceae archaeon B1-Br10_E2g27, assembly GCA_001563885.1. Lineage (GTDB taxonomy): Archaea > Halobacteriota > Halobacteria > Halobacteriales > Natrialbaceae > Natrarchaeobaculum. The sequence continues at coordinate 5,334 of LKMM01000077.1, read as the reverse complement.
GCCGGTTGGTGAGTTTGCCACCGGCGTACTGGCCAGCCATCCCGACGACGAGTAAGCCAACGTAGATGTAGTCGGCCGGCTCGATCCCCTCGAGACTATCTGGCAGGGCAATAGCCTCCATCGCGGGCAGCCCGTGGAGAATCTCGGGAAGGTACGTGAGCATGCCGCGGTAGTAGAGTCCTTCGAAGGTGACGATGACGAAGACGATGGCGAAGGCGCTTGCGAACAGTGCCCGGGAGTTTGTGAGCAGTTCCGCCACCGAAAGCGCCTCCGTGGGGCCGGCGTCGACTGCATCGTCGACTGCGGCAGTGGAGTCGAATTCGGCGCTAAGACCGTAGCCAAGCGCGAACAGGCCAGGGACGGCCAGCAAGGCGGCGACGAGTTGCCACTCGAGGAAAATAAGCAGCGTTGCGGTGACGAACGGGCCGAGTGCAATGCCGGCGTTGCCGGCGATGCCGTGCCAGGCGAAGACAGTACCTCGGTCCTCGACGCCGGTGCTGATCAGCGCTAATCCGGCGGGATGGTAGATGCTCGCGGCGACGCCCCAGCAAACGAGGCCGATGGCGACGGCGTAGATCGAGTTACCGAGTGCGAGGACGAAAAACGCAAGCGTCATCCCGGCCAGACAGATGAGGACGAGCCGTTTCGGACCGTACCGGTCTGCGAGGATGCCTGCAGGAAGTGCGCCGAGTCCGAACGGTGCGTAGCCGAGTGCGACGACTAATCCAAGCAGGGCGACGCCGACGTCGAATTCGGCGAGCCAGACCACCAGAAAGATCGGAATCGACGTCTCGAACCAGTGGACCAGCGCGTGGCCCGCCATGGTAAAGCCGGCGATCGATCTGTCGTTCGACTCCATACTCTGATAATAGCCCGACGACCCGACTACTTAGCCGCTTGGAAAGCTGTGGCTGGTTGTCTGTTCTGAGCGTATAAAAATACTAATAGCTGAGCTCTCGACGTCGTCAAAGAGACGAGCAACTGACAATTCGTCGAACGGTTTATCGAAAGCCGAAAAATAGACGAGATAGCAACCCACTTTAACCCGCATTACGAACCATCCGATTATGACCCAGTACGTTGTCATCGGGGACGGTATCTCCGGCAGTTCGGCTGCCGAGACGCTCCGGGAAGAGGACCCGGAGGCCGATATTACCGTCATCACCGATGAGGGGGAGCCACTGTACAACCGAATCCTCATCAAAGAACACGCGAAAGGCAAGCTCCCCGAAGCGCCGATCTCGATCCACGACGAGGAGTGGTACGACGAACGCGAGATCGAGCTCTCCCTTAACACACACGTGACGGCGGTCGATACGGACGAGAAGATCGTCCGAACGCACGAGGGCGAGGACATATCCTACGATAAACTTCTGGTCGCCTCCGGTGGGACGCCAACGCAACTGCCCGTCGAAAACAGCGACGCCGACGGCATCCATCACTTCTGGACCTTTCAGGATGCCCGCCGAATTCGTGAAAGCGCCGAAAACGGCGAGGACGCAGTCATCGTTGGGGCCGGCCTCCTTGGAATCGACTTCGCTGCGGTCTGTGGCTCTCAGGGCGTCGACGGAACCTACCTGATGCGTGGGGAACGCTGGTGGCGGTATGCGCTTTCGAACGACGGCGCAGAAATCATGCACGACGGCATGCGAAGCGTCGGCGTCGAACCCGTCTTCGACAGCGGTGTCGACCGCTTCGAGGTCGACGACGACGGCCACGTGGTCGCCGCTGTCGATCCGAACGGGGATCGCTACCCGTGTGACTGGGCCGGCGTCGCGATCGGACTAACCTTTAACACCGAGTTCCTCGAGAACACCGATATCGAACAGGAAAACGGAATCGTCGTCGACGAGTACATGCAGACGAACGTCGAGGACGTCTACGCCGCAGGCGACATCACCCGATTTTACGACGTTTTACTCGGCGAGCAGGCCCAAAACGGCTCGTGGGGCTCGGCAAAAGAACAGGGCCGGGTGGCAGCGATCAATATGGCCGCAGACGACGGCGTCGAACCGTTCCAGTGGGTCTCGTCGTATTCGATTACTCACTTCGAGTTTCCGTTTCTCTCGTTTGGCCACCCCACGCTGGGTGACGAACACGCCGAACAACGATACAGCGACACCGAATGGCGGCGCATCGCGTTCAAAGACGGCAAGATCGTCGGCGGCGTCCTCATCGGTGATCTCTCTCCCCAGAGCAAGTTCAAACAACTCATGCGCGAACAGCGCGTCGTGGCCGACCAGGCCGACGTCCTCTTAGAACAGTCGGTCGATCTGGACAATCTCGCACCCGCCCAGGAACAGTAAGCTGTCGACTTCCTGCCGGTCTCGGGTTCGATCTTCCGTGTCGAGTGTTTATTTCAGCCTCGAGTTCCTCGAGCCTGCCTGCGATGTCATGCTATCATATGACATGCGTGGGTACAGTACGACGAGCGAATCCGAATGAGTACGAAAACGCCACGCGAAGCCGATATTCTCCGACCGTTACGCCAGACCTCGAGGACGTACTACGCGCTTGTGGCCATCGCCGGGCTGGCGTTTGGGCTGTTTATCCTCGGCTGGCTCTACCAGCTCTGGGAGGGGATGGTCGTTACCGGCCTCTCAGATTGGGGATCCGGCGGCGGCGTCACCTGGGGCGTCTACATCGGTGCGTTCATCTGGTGGGTCGGCATCGCCCACGGCGGGATTATCCTCTCTGCGGCCGTTCGGCTGTTGGGGATGGACCGGTACATGCCCGTCGCCCGGCTCGCGGAGCTGTTGACACTCGCCGGCCTTTCGGCGGCCGGTTTTTACATCATCGTCCACCTCGGCCGACCCGACCGGATGGTGACGAGCATCGTCGGCCACTACCATATCACGATCAACAACTCGCCGCTCGTCTGGGACGTGACCGTCATCACGGCCTACTTCGTGCTGACGGCGACCTATCTCGGTTTGACACTCAGGTATGACGTAAGCCGACTCCGGGGTGAGCTACCGAGTCGCTTCAGTCCGATTTATGACCTGCTGACGATCGGTTACACCGAACGCGAGGATCCGGTCGTCCAGCGGATGGTCTGGTGGCTTGCGCTTGCGATCATCATCATGGCACCCCTGTTGCTTCATGGTGGCGTAATTCCGTGGCTGTTTGCCCTCCTGCCGACCTACCCCCGCTGGTTCGGCGGCGTTCAGGGGCCACAGTTTCTGACGATCGCGCTGACGTCGGCGATCAGTGGCGTCATCTTACTCTCCTATGGCTTCCGACGGGCCTATGACTGGGACCACATCATCACCGACGACATCTTTCGCGGACTGCTGTTGTGGCTTGGCTTTTTTACCCTGCTATTTTTATGGCTGCAACTCCAGCAGATCGCCACCGGCACGTTCTTCCCACCGATCGACCTCGAGGTCGCCTGGGTGGCAACGCTCGAACATCCGATCTATATCCTCTCGATGAGTCTCGTCGTGGGTGTACTCGCCGTTATTTTCGCCCAGACGATCCGGCCGACGCTGTTTAGCAAGCCCAGGGCTATCGTCTGTGCGGTCGCAATCTTGACCGCGACGCTTTTAGAGAAGGTGCTGTTCGTCGTCGAGGGCTTTTTCCATCCCTCGTTTGAAATCTACGCCGCGACCCCTGGGGTCTACGTTCCAAGCCTGATCGAAATCGCGTCGGTGACGGGGACGATCGGTATGGTGACGCTGTTTTTCCTGGGTGTTGGGAAGATAGTTCCGGTCGTCGAACTCCACGCGATCGAACACCTCCGTGACCACGAAGAGACGGTCACTCACGACTAGTGCTTTGGCAAGCCTGAACTGATGGGTCGAACCAGTCGGTGGGTGTCGGTTCGACCCATCAGTCGACGCTTGGCGGAGTACTAGCGAGTGGGTTCGTCCGTCGAAAATCACCATTGGTATATATCTCTTCTCGGTCCGCGGGTGGGGGTGGATGCTGGACGTAACAGCGTGCTGAACAGGGAATGGAACCCTGGAGCGTGTGACAGGTCCAGGCTCCATCGATGATATCATCTTCTTCATAGAAAATATTTTTGGCCAAATGCACCGAATCTGCTTGCCTGGTTGGTAACTCCCCAAAAGATAGATTACCGAACCGACCGTTGTACCGGATATGACACGAACGGGCTACCACGCGACAGGGGGCTGATCGATGGAGGTCGACATCCGTTCGCTCGAGACCTACAACGAGTTAGCCAGAGACGGCGCACAGTCGGCAGCCGATGCCCTCTCGGAGATGACGGGCATCGAGACGCGGGTGGAGGTCACCGATGTCTCCGTGCAGTCGCCATCGGATCTCGAATACGAGTTTGCAGACCGGGCGTTCGCCGGCGTCAGTGTCGAACTCGGTGAACCGTTATCGGGCGAGACGGTGCTCGCGTTCGACGAGGCCGGACGCGCGGCGATCACGAACAGCCTGGTTCCAACCGACGACACAGACCGGATTCAAAGCGCAATCGTCGAGGTCGGCAACATCATGGTAAACGGCTTTATCGGCGGCTGGGCCGATCACCTCGATGCGAAAGTCGAACTTACGCCGCCGACGTACGTCGCAGGGACCGGAACCGATGTCCTCCCGGAGACGGCGACGAGCGGTGAGGAGTACGTCTTCGTGTTCCGAAGTCGCGTCCAGGCCATCGGCGAGGACGTCGATTTCCGAATCCTGCTGGTCCCGAGAATCGACTCACTCGAGGGGCTTTTAGAAGGTGGAACAGACGACAGCATCTCGCTCGAGAAACTCGAGGTGTTCAGCGAGATGAACGAGCAGGGAGCGAAACGGGCCGCCGACAATATCTCGATGATGACCGGCCTCGAGGCCGACGTCGAGGTCAACCGGCTGAACTTCACCCCGATCACCGATATTCCCGACCAGGTCGGCGACGACCACCGAGTCGGGGCCGTCGTCCAGTACACTGGGACGCCGAGTGGCTATCTCGCCGTACTGTTCGATTCGAGTTCAGCTAAGGCCAGCGTCGAAGCCTTACTCCCGATGGAAATCGAAAGCGACGAGGAGTGGAGCGACACCGAACGTGGCGCACTCGAGGAGCTATGTAACGTCATCGTCAGTGGCTTCGTCGACGGCTGGGCGAACGTGTTACAGACCTCGATCAAACACTCACCGCCGTCGTTTATCTCCGATATGGCCGCCTCGATTGTGAGCCCGATCATCGCCGATGTCGGCCGGGATGCAAACTACGCCTTTCTGATCGATTCGACGATCAAAACCGCCGGGACGGACGTTCGCTGTCAACTGCTTGCTTTGCCCCACCCGACCGAACTCGCGAGTGCATTAGACAAACTGCTGGTCGACCGTGCGGATTCGACACGGGCAGATCCCGACGAT
>LKMM01000076.1 GCA_001563885.1 Natrialbaceae archaeon B1-Br10_E2g27 | reverse complement strand
TTCGGAACTCGACGGCGTCTTCGATCCCGAGATCAGTCGGGTTGGAAATCTCGGCGCTGACGGTGATCGTCTCGTCGGTGGTGGCGTTTGCGGGTGCCTCGATCGACTCGACGGCGAGTGAGTCGGTGAGAAGTTCGTCCTCGTCGTCACTGGTGACGGTTGCGGTGTCACTGACGGGGAAACCACGCTCGAGGTAGGGGTGGTCTTCCTCGCCGTCGGTCGTCTCGAAGGCGTAGGTTTCGTCACCGGTGGTGTCCTGGTGGACCGTGGCAGTCAGACTGCCGAGCAAGTCGACGTTCTCCTCGGCGTCGACCGCGACATCCTCGTGATCGCCGGCCTCGAGATAGTCGGAGACGGCCAGGGTGGTGTCATCGCCATCGGTAATGACGACGAAGCCGCCGTCGGAGAGGGCAACCTCGTCGATCGTCACCTGCTCGCCGGTGCCCGTCTGATCCTCGAAGGTGATCGAGGCTTCGGGCGTTTCCTCGACGCCGAAGATGGCAGGTGCTTGCCCGATAACGACGCCCGCAGCGAGAACGATCGCAATCGCCAGCAAAATCGCGACGATTCGTTTGACTGTCCCCAGTGTTGATCCAGCACTCATCGAATTCCGTTCCACTCGAAGGTACGGTCTCCAGGTATCTAAAACGCGTTGCCCCTTCGCAGCGACCGTCGAGTCCCGGTGTGGCGGTGCTATGGATCGAAGCGGGTTTACCCGCAGGGCGTCGAACTCGAGATCGATGCCACTGTGCGTGACGTTTCTGGGGACAGCCGGTGCGGTTCCGACGACCGAACGGAACCCAAGCGGGATCTTCGTCGCCCGTGAGGGCGAGCAACTGCTGTTCGACGCCGGCGAGGGCACCCAGCGCCAGCTGATGCGCTTTGGCACGGGCTTTTCGATCTCACACCTATTCGTTACGCATCTTCACGGCGATCACGTCCTCGGAATTCCGGGGCTGCTCCAGACGATGGACTTCAACGACCGAGAGAAACCCCTGGCGATTCATACCCCACACGGCACCCGTCGCAAGCTCAAGGGACTCGTAAACGCCGTTGGAAACCGACCGTCGTTTCCGGTCCGAATTTCGGAGGTCGGTGACGGCGACGTCGCCTACCGCGCCGAGGAGTACGAAGTTCGCGCGTTCGAGACCGACCACAACACCAACTCGGTGGGATACACACTCCTCGAGGACGAGCGCAAAGGCCGGTTCGACCGCGAACGCGCCGAGGAACTCGGCGTTCCGGTCGGTCCGAAGTTCTCACAGCTTCATGAGGGCAACTCGGTCGAACTCGAGGACGGCACCGTCGTCCACCCCGAACAGGTCGTCGGCGAGCCCCGTCCCGGCCGGTCGATCGTCTACACCGGCGACACCCGGCCGACAGTAACAACGATCGAAGCCGCCGACGAACCGGATCTGCTGATCCACGACGCGACCTTCGCCGACGACAGGGCCGATCGCGCAGCAAAAACAGCGCACTCGACTGCCCGCGGAGCCGCCGAAATCGCCGCTCGAGCCGGCGCGAAACGCCTCGCGTTGATGCACATCTCCTCGCGGTATGCCGGCTACACCGACGATCATATACAGCAGGCCCGCGAGACCTTCGACGGCGAGGTGTTCGTCCCCGACGACGGCGACGAACTCGAGATTCCGTATCCCGACGCTGATGTGTGACTGACTCGAGAACGCACAACTACTTTGAGGCTGCCACCACCCTAGGAGAGTACCAACTAGGCCCCGAGTTCCCTCACAGGACTCGAGGTAGCGGGTGACTATGAGCCAGGAAACGACAATTCATCAGCTAGACGAAGCCACCGTTGCGCGAATCGCTGCCGGCGAGGTCGTCGAACGACCGGCCAGCGCAGTCAAGGAACTCCTCGAGAACAGCTTGGATGCCGATGCGAGCCGTGTAGACGTCACGATCGAGGCCGGCGGCACCGACCTGATTCGGGTTGCCGACGACGGCCACGGAATGTCCGAGGCCGATCTGCGGGCGGCCGTCCGCCAGCACACGACGAGCAAAATCGATGGGCTCGAGGATATCGAATCGGGCGTCGCCACGCTCGGCTTTCGAGGCGAGGCGTTGCACACGATCGGCTCGGTCTCGAGGATGGCGATCCGCTCGAAACCACGTGAATTGGCCTCGAGCGACCCAGTGGGAACCGAACTCCGATACGAGGGCGGTGAGGTAATGTCGGTCGAGCCGACGGGCTGTCCGACGGGAACGACCGTCGAGGTGACGGATCTCTTTTATAACACGCCAGCGCGTCGAAAGTTCCTCAAAACGACGGCGACCGAGTTCGCCCACGTCAACCGGATCGTCACCCGGTATGCACTGGCAAACCCCGACGTGGCAGTCTCGTTGACCCACGACGACCGCGAGGTGTTTGCGACGACCGGCCAGGGCGATTTGCAGGCCGCCGTGTTGGCCGTCTACGGACGCGAAGTCGCTTCCTCGATGATCGCCGTCGACGCCGAGGACCTGCCACCGGGGCCCCTCGAGTCGGTCTCGGGAGTGGTCTCACATCCCGAGACGAACCGCTCGACCCGGGAGTATCTCGCGACGTACGTCAACGGCCGAGCCGTCCGAGCGACTGTGATCTATGATGGGATCATGCACGCCTACGATACCCAACTGGGCGGCGACCGCTATCCGTTCGTGGTCCTCTTTCTGTCGGTGCCCGGCGACGCCGTCGACGTCAACGTCCACCCCCGCAAACGCGACGTTCGGTTCGACGACGACGATGCCGTCCGCCGACAGGTCGAAGCCGCCGTCGAAGAGGCGCTGCTCGAGGCCGGCTTACTCCGCTCGCGGGCTCCCAGAGGTCGGTCTGCCCCCGAGGAAACGCAGGTTCCAACCGAGCAGTCGGCACTCGAGGAGAGCGGGCGTGACTCGTCGGTTGGGGAGTCGACAGCCGTCACGGAGTCGGACCCGACAGACGTCGGCGCAGAACCGCCCGCGGACACGGTCTCGAAATCGGCACCCGACGTCGGGGCGGAGTCACCGGTTGACGCCGAGACGGAATCGGTGACCGATGCCGAGACGCGCTCATCACCATCCCCCAAATCGGCCGAAGGCTCCGAGTACGAGCCGACCGTACGCGACTCGAGTGGCCGTCCCGAGACACCATCGACGGCGGAGCGATCCACCGCCGAGACGTCGATCAGCGATAGGTCGACCACAGAAGCGTCGGTGACGGACGACTCGGCCGCCGACGCGATCCACGAGCGAAAATTCACCCAGGTAACCGACCAGCAAACGCTGACCGGCGAGACGGCAACCGGTGATGTCCTCGAGTACGACTCGCTGCCCCCATTGCGGGTCCTCGGGCAGTATGCCGACACCTACGTCGTCTGTGAGACGCCCGATGGCCTCGCGTTGATCGACCAACACGCCGCCGACGAGCGGGTCAATTACGAGCGGCTGCAGGCTGCGTTCGCCGACGAACCATCCGCACAGGCGCTTGCCTCACCAGTTACCCTCGAGTTGACTGCCGTCGAAGCCGAGGCGTTCGATGGCTACGCCGACGCACTTGCCCGACTGGGCTTTTATGCCGATCGGGTCGACGACCGGACGGTTGCCGTCACGACCGTCCCCGCCGTCTTCGAAGATGCCATAGAGCCAGAACGGCTGCGGGACGTGCTGACTGCGATACTCGAGGGCGACCGCGAGTCGGGAGCCGAAACCGTCGACGCGTTGGCCGATGAGTTCCTCGGCGATCTGGCCTGTTATCCGTCGATTACGGGCAACACCTCCCTGAGTGAGGGCTCGGTCGTCGACCTCCTCGCTGCACTCGACGACTGTGAGAATCCCTACGCCTGCCCGCACGGGCGGCCGGTGATCGTCCAGTTCGACGACCGCGAAATCGACGACCGATTCGAACGGGATTACCCGGGTCACGGCGGATGACGTCGCCGATCGAACTCGACGGCACCGAGGCCGGCGGCCAGTTCGTCCGCACCGCACTCGGGCTCTCGGTGCTCGAGGAGGTCCCGATCAGAGTCGAGAATATCCGCGGGAACCGGCCGACACCCGGACTCGGCCACCAGCATCTCACAACACTCGAGACGATGGCCGACTTAGCCGACGCCTGCGTGTCGGGTGCTGCACTCGGCTCGGAGATGATCACGTTCGAGCCCGGCCGCTCGACCATCCCTGGCGGGCACACCGAAGTCGAGATTCCGACGGCGGGCAGTATCGCGTTGCTTTTCGATGCCGTATTGCCGCTTGCGGTGGCCCTTGAGTCGCCGCTGTCGCTCACCGTTACCGGCGGCACCGACGTCAAGTGGGCACCACCGATCGACTACTTTCGTGCGGTGAAACTACCACTGTGTCGCCGCATTGGCCTCTCGACGGCGTGTGAGGTCCACCGCCGAGGATTCTATCCAGACGGCGGCGGCCGGGCAACGCTGCAGCTGGCTCCCTCCACGATCGAACCACTCGAGTTCGTCGACCGTGGCGCTATCGAGGGGATCCGCCTCTACTCGACGACGGCCACGTCGCTGGCCGACCGCGACGTTGCCCGCAGACAACTCGAAGGAGCCATAGAGCGCCTCGATTCGACACTCGACGTCGAGGTCGGCCCCGAGTCGGATCCAACGGCCGAGTCGGCTATCCTCGAGCGTCGGCTGACGACGGCTGTGAGTTCGTCGCCGGGGTCGGCGATTCTCATCCGACTCGACCACGAGACCGGATTCATCGGGACCACCGCCCTCGGCGAGCGTGGGCGACCGGCCGAACGCGTCGGCAAAGCGGCCGCTGACGAGCTCTGTACTGCCCTCGAGGGGACGGCACCGGTCGATCGCCACGCCACAGACCAGTTGCTCGTCTTTCTCGGGCTTGGCGGCGGCCAGCTTCGGGTTTCAGAACGCACCGACCACGTCCGAACCAGCCGCAACCTGCTCGAGACCTTTGGCGTCGAGTTCGAGTCGACGACCGAAACCGAGGGGACGGTTCTGGCGGTCGAATCCGCGTCGACGGTCGGCGTTTAGCTTGCGTTGTTCCTCACTCGATGCAACTGATCTCGGCGATACAATTTTGAGCGGTGCCTTCGTCTATCGGCCCATGGCCGAGTTTCCGACGACAGAACGGGGGGGTAGACCGTGAGTGAACTCGTCACGTTCGGCGAGTCGATGCTTCGGCTCTCGCCACCAGGGAGCGAACGACTCGAGCGGACGACCGAGTTCGAAGTCCAGGTCGGCGGCGCAGAAAGCAACGCTGCAATCGCCGCCAATCGGCTGGGGGCCGATTCGATCTGGGTGTCGAAAGTTCCACGCAGTCCGCTTGGTCGACGTGCGGTCAACGAACTCCACGAGTATGGCCTCAAAACGAGCGTCGTCTGGAGTCAGGAGGGACGACAGGGAACCTACTATCTCGAGCGAGCAGGGGCTCCCCGCGGGACGAACGTCATCTACGACCGCGACGATACAGCCGTTTCGACGCTGTCGGCCGACGAACTCGATCTCGAGTACGTCCGCAATGCTCGCATGTTCTTTACGACGGGTATCACGCCAGCACTTTCGGAATCGCTTCGAGAAACGACGATGACCCTGCTCAAGACCGCAAAGCAGGCCGGGACGACGACTGCGTTCGATTTCAACTACCGCCGGAAACTCTGGTCGCCCGAGGTTGCCAGGGAAACGCTTGCGTCGTTGTTTCTTGGCATCGATATTCTCATCATCGCCGCCCGCGACGCCCGATCGATTCTGGATGTCGAGGGTGATCCACGCCAGATTGCACACAAACTCGGCTCGGTCCACGAGTTCGACACCGTCGTCGTCACCCGGGGTGCCGACGGCGCAGTCGGCTGGCACGACAGCGTCGTCCACGAACAGGATGCCTACGAAACCGACACCGTCTCGAAAATTGGCACCGGCGATGCCTTCACCGGTGCCTTCCTCGCCAGCCGACTCGACGGGGATGACGTCCCGACAGCCCTCGAGTACGCTGGGGCGACTGCGGCACTCAAACGCACCATTCCGGGCGACGTTGCACTCGTCACTCGAGACGAAGTCGAACGCGTCATCAGCGACGACGGCGACGGCGTCTCACGGTAGTCACTCGGTGTTCTGTCTGCGAGTATCGTCCCTTCGGTGTCAGTATCAACGGTAGGACAGGAACGTGCTGTTCGGCATCTGGCCGTGACAGCACGACAGGGAATACAGGATGCACGGCGTGTGACGTGCGAGTGGAAAGGGGGACGCAGAGTATATAAATCCGATCCTCCCGGAGCGAAAGTGAAACCGCAATACAGCGTCGGGGTAAACCCGGCGTCAGACGAAAAGCGGACGGACGTCATTCGTGTGGTCGTATCATGGGATCGGTTCGCTCGAGTAGCCGATCGACCCGACACTCGAGTGAGCCCTCTGTCGGCCACGTTGACTCTTCAATTCCCAGTCTGTCGGGGTCGCCAACGTGAACCGCCTCGGGGTCAACCCCGAGGCACTCGCCTTGCTTATCTGTAGAAGCCACCCTCGAGGCCTTCATACCGGTCGAGTTGGGCCAGTCCGTCGTCGTCGACTGTGATCAGGCGACCCTCGACACTTCCGCCGGCTGTGAGCGTCGGATACCGGCCATCGACCCGGTGGAGTCCCTCGAGTGTCGCGGTTGTGTCGATCGAAACGGAACTCTCGAGAACGGACTCGAGTCGATCGCGGTCGGTCAGCGTTCCGTAGACGAAGACGTACACGGACCACGCTGTGTTAGCGTGGTACTTTTCGGTTCCGTCCGACAGTCGATTCGTCCGTTTCGGCTACGGCTTACAGTCGGTAGTATGGCTATCGATAGCAGGCTCCGAGGCGCGGTCAAGCGGTCATCGACCGGTATCCAGCCGGATGAGCTACCGCTTTTCGAGTGGAACGAACTCCTTGCCTTCGGGACCTGTGTAGCGTGCACGCGGGCGGATGAGTCGGTTGTCCTCCTGGTATTCGAGGACGTGTGCGATCCAGCCACCAGCACGGCTCATCGCGAAGATAGGCGTATAGGTGTCGATGGGAATGCCCAGTTGGTAGTAGACCGACCCGGAGTAGAAATCGACGTTTGGCGCGATTCCTTTCTCGACGAGACCTTTCTCCTCGCTGAGATAGGTCTCGATGGTGGTCGTGATGTCGTACCACTTCGAGTTGCCAGTTTCGGCCAGTTCCTCGCTTCGGCGCTGGAGGATCTTCGCACGCGGGTCTTTGACGTCGTAGACGCGGTGGCCAAAGCCAGGGATGCGTCGACCCGACGCAGTCGCCTCCTCGACCCACTCGAGGGGGTCTTTGCCGCTCTCATCGATCTCGATTAAGACCTCCATGACATCCTGATTGGCTCCGCCATGAAGCGGACCCGACAGGGCGGCGACGCCGCCAGTGACTGCCCCATAGATGTCGGCCATCGTCGAGCCGATCACCATCGCGGCAAACGTCGAAGCGTTCAGGCCGTGGTCGGCGTGGAGGATGAGTGCCTGATCGAACGTCTCGGCGGCGACGTCGTCGGGTTCCTCCCCGGAGAGCATATAAAGGAAGTTCGCCGCAAGCCCCAGTTCTGGGTGGGGATCGACCGGCGCTTCGCCGAGTCGGTAGCGTTCGAACGCCGCGAGTGCGGTCGGAATCTTCGCGGTGATCCGTCGACCCTTTCGCAGTGTCGCCTCGAGGTCTTCGTGATCGGCATCGACCTCGGGTTCAGTCGCCGAGAACATCGAGACTGCAGTTCGAAGGGCGGCCATCGGCTCTTCGCCTGCGTCCGCGAGTCGTTCCATCGTTGCGAGGACGTCGTCGCTGACGGCTCGCTCGTCGTTGAGCGACGCAGTAAACGCCTCGAGTTCGTCGACGGTCGGCAGTTCCCCATGCCAGAGGAGATAGAGGACTTCTTCGTAACTCGCGTTTTCGGCGAGCGTTTCGATCGAGTAGCCCCGATAGATCAGTCGGCCAGCGTCACCGTCGATCGAACTAAGTCCGGACTCTGCAACGAGGACACCCTCGAGCCCTTTCCTGAGGTCGTCTGCCATAACTTCAGTTCCGGTCGCCGATGGAAAAGTATTATCGTTATCGTTTGGTCGTCGTTCGGCTCCAGCGTGAGTCGTATGTCGCGTCGGATATCCGCTGAGAACGCACCTGTAAACTACAAATGGGAAATTTGTGTGTTTATCTGGCCTACAATGTTGACGCTTGCCCGATTTTGTCGCCTCGATCGACGGCAGGGACGACGTCGTCACTCGCAGGTCGCCGCCTCGGTCAACGGCTGGATGTCGAGGTAGCCGATCAGGACTCGAGCATCGCGTCTAAGAGCTTCGTCTGGGCGGCTGCGAGGTGTTCGGTGAACGTCGAGCGGGCAACGCCGAGTTCGTCGGCGACCTCGCTTGCGTTTGCGCCTTTGGGATAGGTGAAATACCCCATCTCGTGGGCTGCCTCGAGAATTTCGCGCTGTCGGTCGGTCAAGACGTCCCGGTCGACGATGACGGGATCGCCGGAGGCGCGTTCGTGATCCTGTGTGAGTTCCTCGACGATGACGCCGTCGAAGTGACCGCGCAGTTGGTCGACGACCTCCGAGACTGCCTCGAGTTCGAGCGTTCGAAAGGAAAGCAACAGCGAGCCGTTCTGTGCGCGGACCGACGAGATGGGCGTCCCCGTCGACTCGATGAGCTCACAGGCACAGTCGATTCCGGCGTCCCGTTCGAACCGGTAGATCGCTTCTTGATCATTGGCCTGGACTGGCGTCAACTCGACATTGGTTACGCCATCGACAGCCGCGTTGGCCTCGACGCTGACCTCCTCGACGACGGTCTGGCCGTCAATCGGTCTGGTACGGGAGACCGAATCGATGCCGTTTTCGGTCGTCGACGACAGTTCGGCAACCGGACAGCCGGCGGGGTCATCGACCACGACGGTTGCACGAAACCCTGACATACCCCACAGTACGTCGGCGGGCCCAATAATCGGAACCAGTAATTCCCGCCATGTGGAAATTCGTCGGTACTCCCGACGAGCGCTGGCTTACACTCGTATAGGCGAAAAAGCGGTCAGTGTTACTGGCCGAGTTTCTCTCGACTCACACGAACGCCAGTCGGCGTGATAATCATCTGATCGTCACCCTTGCGAACGATGTCGCCGTCGACTTCCTGGGCGACCTGTCGGAGTTCGTCGACGATGTGTTCGACGGTGCTGTCTTCGGTACGCAGTCGCGTGATGTCGGCGATGACGATGTCGCCATCGTAGACGGCTTCTTTGATATCGATCGCATCAGCCTGGCCGCTGACTTCTGCGATGTGTACCTGCATCGCCGCCTGGGCCGTCCCCGACGACACGTCGTCTAAGTTCAGTTCGACGTAATCCTCGGTGGTCCGAGACTGGTTTCCACCGATGATCCTGCTCATGAGTCCCATTGGCCGTATGCTCTGGCCCAGCCAGTATAGTTCTTACGTCAGACATAATTCCGATTCGTGTGACGAATCGAAAACCTGTGTGTACTCGTCTCCGGACAATACACCACAGCGTCTTCCTCGAGCCGGCCAAACGA
>LKMM01000075.1 GCA_001563885.1 Natrialbaceae archaeon B1-Br10_E2g27 | reverse complement strand
TCGAGTTTGTTCTCCCCGTAGACGACCTCACTCGGCGTCTGACCGACCTCGACTTCGTTTATCGTCTCGGCGCGGTCGGGTGCGACCTGGCTCTTTTCGGCCATTTCGGCCGTTGCTTCCCAGACCTGCCGTTGCATGTTCAGTGCGGTTGCGTATGGGTTGTGCATGTTACTCTAAGTGCTCGAGGACGCGCTCGAGTTTCTGCTCGACGGCGTGTTGGCGGCGCTCGAGTTCGACGAGTCGGTCGCCGACCTCGACGACGTCGCTTTCGGTTGCAAAGCCAAGCGTGCGGAGAGTTTCCTGGGAGGCTTCGTCGGCCTGCTGTTGGAGTTCGAGCACGTCGCCGACGGTCTCGCCGGTCATTCGGGCGAAGGCAGTCGTCGACATGACGTCTTTGAACGCCTCGTTTGCCGTGTTGAGCCAGATATCACGGAACTCCTCTAAGTCGACGTCCTCTCCCTCGATCGAGTCGTTCATCCGGTCGACCATCTGCTTTGAGGCCCCCATCCACGTCTCGTAGGCTTTCGCGTAGCCTTCGACGCCGTCTGTCATCTCGCTGTCGTCGCTGACCTCGCCAACAGTTTCGGACCAGCTTTCGACGAACTGGGCCTGGGCTTCCATATTGTCCTCGAGGGCGTCGAGAAATTGTTCGTTCCACTGTTCGACAAATGCGTTCCAGTTCTGTGCCTGGGGCTGTGGTGTGTCTGCCATTGGGTACTAGTACGGAGGGTGCTATAAAAAGGCTAAACGTTGCGCTTATGCCGAAACGTCGATCTCTTCGGCGGCGGCTTCGACGTTTTCGGCGACTGCAGTCATATTCTCTTCGACCTGCTCGTGGGCCTCGAGGAAGGCATCGAAGGAGGTATCGACGGCTTCGGCGTAGTTGGCGACGACCTCGTCGTAGGCAGCTTCGCTCTCCTCGAGGGCCTCGACGACGGCCTCGATGGACTGTGACTGGGCTTCGGTCGCGGAGTCGACGCTCTCGTCGACAAAGGCACGGAACTCATCGAAGTCAGCGGCGTCGTCGGGCATCGAGCCCTCGAGAGCATCGAGGTAGGCGTGGACGGCACCTTTCGTCAGGTCCGCGTTGGACTCGACCATGGCGTTCGAACTCTCGACTGCGTCGGCAAACGCGCCGAAGGCGGCCGTCTGGGCCTCGAGGGCGTCGTGGGTGAACGTCTGGGACTGTTCGACTGCGGTGCGCTGGACATCGAATGCGGTGGTGATGGGGTTTTGAGTCATGATTACTCCTGATTGCGTTTGACGGGGACGACGATTGTCTGGACGATGTCACCCTCGTTGATATCGAGGGCGTCCCGTTCGGGTTCGGGGATACTGATCCGACCGCCGCTTTGAACGCGAGCTTTGAACGTCGCCGTTCCCATATTCATCGGTCCGAACGACCCGACATCGAACGGTGAACTCGCCTGCATAACCTGTTTCAACATTTGCTGTTGAGATTCGGCAACCTGCTCGCCGGCTTCCTGCATCTGTTCGGTGAACATCGCAGGCGGAAACCAGGGCGATCGGTCGGAGTCGTCCGTCATCACCTGTATCAAAACGCGCGAGGCTAATAAGCTTTTCCACTCAAAACCAACAAATGCCATTGAATGGTACAGATGGGATTATATCGGGTAATGGCCCCGTCACCTAGGTCTCCGTCCCGTACGGCCGCCACTGTTGAACCTCGCGTTCGCTTTTCCAACCACCAAAGGTAAACACCTACTCCGGCGTTTAATCGAAAATCAAAAACGCATTACTCGAGTCGTCACCTCGACGCTCGGGAGGGTTCGAAACCGTCACGAAAAAATGGGTATCTACTCTTGATCGACAGCCACCGTCACGACCGGTACCGGCGAGACACGGACGACGCGTTCGGTGACACTCCCGATCAACTCCCGGGCAGTGCCGGTTCGACCCGCGGTCGCCATCACGACGAGATCGACGTCCTGGTCCTCGATATAGGTGAGGATCTCCTCGTGTGGAGTGCCGCGAACGACGGCCCCCTCGACGGGATCGACACCAGCGTCGGTCGCCTGCTCTGTGACGTCGCAAACGGCGGTCTGACCAGCCTCCTCGAGCGAGCCATAGATATCCGCGGCCGTCTCCTCATCGAGCGTTCGCGAGATTGGCGATTGCTCGACGACGTGTAACGTATGCAAGGCGGCGTCGTAGCGACTCGCCAGATCGATCGCGTGGGTGAGGGCAACGTCGGATTCCGACGCGCCGTCGGTGGGAACGAGTATCGTCTCGTACATACCTACCCGGTCAGACCGAACCCTGGAAACTGTTGTGGCTCGAGCGTCATCAACGACGATGCGTTCGAAATCAGCCGACAGAGTTGATCCAAGCGTCGAGGACAAACGAGGAGACCGACAGACGATCGTCTGACGCTCCACAACGCTTATTCGCGCGGGCGCGACTTGTATGGACAATGGCCGGATTAGACGACGTGTTCGGAGATCTCTTCTCGAGCGTCGATGCTGTTGTCCTCTTTGGACCGAGTGGATCCTACTACGAGCGGTTCTCTGAAGTCGACGAACTGGATGTGATCGTCGTCGGAACGGAAAACGACGTTGGCGCTGAGACGTTCGTCGAGTTGCCCCTCGAGTTTGATGACGTCAAAGAACGAGTTCGGTTCGGACTCGAGGGCGCACTCGAACAGGACGTCGTCGATGACGGTGACGAACTCGCCTGTGCGACGATGCTTTTTGATGACGACATCGATACCGTCTCGCGGGTCCGGGCGGATGCCGACTCTCATACCGGCATCTACGATCTGTTCGCAAAGTCAAGAGCCGAACCGGAGGTAATCAAAGCAGTTCTGGAGCTGGCGGTCGAACTCGGCAAGAAGGGCCAGAAAGGAAAGCCGGTTGGAGCGCTGTTTATCGTCGGTGATGCCGGGAAAGTGATGAACAAATCCCGTCCGCTGTCGTACAACCCCTTCGAGAAATCTCACGTCCACGTCGGCGATAAGATCGTCAACGTCATGCTAAAGGAGTTTTCCCGACTCGACGGCGCGTTCGTCATCTCGGATGCAGGTAAAATCGTCTCGGCCTATCGCTATCTCGAGCCCTCCGCGGAGGGTGTCGACATTCCGAAAGGGCTCGGAGCCCGGCATATGGCCGGCGGGGCGATCACGCGGGATACGAACGCGATCGCGATCGTCCTCTCGGAGAGTGATGGACTCGTCCGGGCGTTCAAAGGCGGCGAGTTGATCCTGGAGGTCGACCCGGAGGCGTACTGAGATGGAGTGGCAGACGCTGATCGACGAGCCGGCGATTATCGCGGCTGCGGTGTTAGCGCTTGGGCTGGTCGTTGGCTATTTGGTCGGACGACTCAACAAGGAGTTGCTGTCGGCCTCTGGCGTCCCGGAAGCCGTCGAGGGGACTCCCTTCGAGCGGACGGCCCAATCGATCGGCACCTCGACAGTCGAGATCGTCGCCCGACTGAGTTCGTGGTTCATCTATGGCATTGCGATCTTGACGGCGATCCATATCGCTCAGTTGCTCGATACCGATGCCTTCTGGTTCCGTGTGACCGAATTCCTTCCGCAGGTCTTTATTGCAATCCTGGTCGTTATCCTCGGGTTTATCGTCGCCGACAAATTCGAACTGCTGGTCAGCGAGTATCTCCGGAGTGTCAAACTCCCCGACGTTGCGGTGATCCCACGAATCGTCAAATACGCAGTGTTGTACGTCGCGTTCGTCATCGCGCTCGGACAGATCGGTGTCTACGTCTTCCCGCTTGTCGTCTTACTCGCGGTGTTCGCCGTCGGCGTTGTCGCGCTCTTTGCCGTCTCGTTCAAAGACTTTCTCGTCTCGAGTGCCGCCGGCATCTACCTGCTTTTAAACCAGCCCTACGGCATCGGTGATCGGATCCGCATCGGTGACCAGTCGGGCATCGTCCAAGAGGTCGACCTCTTTGTGACCAAGATCGAAGACGATTCTGAGGAGTACATCGTCCCGAACCGACGGGTGTTCGAGGCCGAACTGGTACGCGAACGCAAGTAGACGGTGACACGATACGCATACCGGACGGCGGGATGATACGGATACCGCTACCCGACGTCAGCCCGACGGCCACGCACTGTCGCCTGCTCCGTCCGGGTCGACCGCGTCGTCGATCACACCAGTTTGATCGTTCCGATTGCTAACCGCTGTCGGCGATTGGCTTTTATACGACAGCGGGCTACGGACGGTAGACGATCTGCAGGTATCGACCCTAATGAAACCAGAATTGTCCTCCACAGATGGCACGAACGACCCTCGGTACGACCGGGCGAACGACCGGTATCTCTTCCACCACGACGACGACGGCAGCGCGACGATTACGACGACGGTGGTCCACGCGCTGGCATCGATCGCCGACACCGATGTCTCACAGGGAGAGTTTTCCCTCTACGATAGCGTCGATCCGGACGCCTTAGAGCGACTGTTCAGCCCGAAAGCCGACGGCTCCGAACGATCGGGCGGACACGTCGCGTTCAGCGCCCTCGAGCACGAGGTGTACGTCTATGCCAACGGTGACGTGATCGTTTATCCGGCTTCGGGATCGTCTGGACAGACCACAGAGCACTGACCTGACACCAGTTCGCTATTTCTCTCCCGGAGGTGCCGTCTACGACCTTCGGCAGTATTAGGACCGTCCACCCCCTCAGTAGCGAGTATGACCGTAATCGCGCTGTTAAGCGTCGCACCGGTGATCGAAGACAGTATGTCCGGCGAGGTCGCAAAGGCGGTTGAGGCCCTCTCGGAGTTCGACGTCACCTACGAGACGAATCCGATGGGGACGGTGATCGAAGCCGACGACTCGAGTGAGTTGTTTGCGGCGGCACAGGCAGCACATGAGGCTGTCGACGCCGATCGGGTGAGCACGGTGTTGAAAATCGACGATACGCGAACGAAAGACCGATCGGCGAGTGACAAAGTTGACGCCGTCGAAGCCAAACTCGGTCGTCCACCGACGAACAAAGGCGAGTGAGCGCCGTCGAGAAAGCGTGCATTCAAGTATTGGCCGGAACGTTTCTCGAGTATGCAAGATCAGGGACGCTCTACGCGAAAGCGAACCGGTGGCCGACTGAAAAACGTACGCAACCGCCGCAAAGACGAACTCGGACGACACCCGACCGAGACCCAGGTTGGTGAGCCACGATTCCGCACCGTCGACTCCCGCGGCAACGCCTCGAAGACGCGCGCGCTGGCAACGAACGTTGCAAGCGTCAACAAAGGCGAACAGACGGTCTCCGCGGAGATCGAAGACGTCGTCGAGAACGACGCCAACCCCAACTACGTCCGCCGAAACATCATCACGAAAGGCGCGGTCATCGAGACCTCGGAGGGGACCGCTCGCGTAACCTCCCGCCCCGGCCAGACCGGACAGGTCAACGCAGTAGTGCTCGAGTAACGTCATCCGGATCGGTTTTTTCGATCGCGGGTTGTAAAACCGTATAGCTCTGTATCTGGTTACGGCCGTGGGGCCGCCTTCTGCAGTGCGGTTTCGGCGATGTTGCCGCCGTAGTCGGCGCTTCGGGACAGCGAGTCGGCGATCACTCCGAGTGATTGGGCTTCGACGGGGTCGAGGTCGCGGAGCAAATCGTCGATCGTTCGGGTGTGTTCGTCGATCTCGAGGACGGCTTCGCGGGCGGCGTGGCCGAGTTGGCTCGCCTCGTCGCTGTCTTCGGCGGACAATGCATCCATCCCCTTCTCGAGGATGTCAGCGGCGTCATCGTGTAAGGCAGCAAGGGCGTCGGCAACGTCTTCAGGGACGTCTTCGAGTTTGAGCGCGAGGTTGCTGATTTTCGTGGCGTGGTCGGCGATCCGTTCGAGTTGGCGGGCACTCGAGTGATACTCAAAGCAGTCCTCTCTGGGGACACCGAGTTCTTCGGCGGCGCGTGGAGACCGGAGGGTGGCACGGAAGATTCGGGAGACGACGAGCCAGAGGCGGTCGACGTCGTCGTCGCGTTCGATCACGTCGTGGGCAATGTCGTCGTCGTTGGTGGTAAGCGCTGTGACGGCATCCTCGAGCATCGAGACGGCGATCAGGCGCATTCGAGAGACGGCGTTGACGATCGAGAGTTCCGAGGAGTCGAGTAAGTCCTGGATAACGACGCTGTCGGTCGTCTCCTCAAGGATTTCGACGCCAACGAGACCCTGGGTTGCGTTTCGAATCGCTCGGCGCTGGTCGGTCGTAATCCGGGTCGCCTCGAGACGGATGATGTCGAAGCCACTGACGTACATCGTCATCACAGCGCGGGTGAGCCGTTCCCCTTCGATCTCGGAGATGTCGAGGCTCCCTTCCTGACGGGAGGTGTCGCTTCGTGGAGTCAACAGCAGCGAATCGTCTTCGGGGTAGAGTTCGACGACGGTCCCGGAGCTCACACCGTTGTCGGTGGCCCACCCTTTCGGGAGCGAGACGGTGTAGGTCGAACCGCCGGTGACCTGGACCTTTCGCGTTTCCATGTGCGACCGTTGGAACCTCATCATCTTAAACGCCACAGTATCTATATATTGGAACGAGATCGCCAGTTCAGCCTACAATTGACTAACGAACGAGGGAAATGGGTTTGTGAATTCAGATTGACCTCCGGAAAAATAATGAACATAGGTCTATATAGAAAACATAGCAGAGTATTTAGAGTGGTCGTTACCACTACTAGATCGATGGGAGATAAGCCGACCACCGTTGGGGCCGACGCGGTGTCGCGTCGGCGGGTTTTACTCGGTGTGGCTGGGGCGTCCCTTTCTTCGGTTGCTGGCTGTATAACTCGCGGCGAAGACAGCGGACTCGAGGGGGTAATCCAGATGGACGGCAGTAACACGGTGTTTCCACACGGAGCCGTCGTTTCCGAGGAGTTTCAGTGGCGAAACAACCGCGTCGAGATCCCCGTCCAGGGATCGGGGACGGGTGCCGGGTTCGAACGCTTTTGTACCGGTGAGACGGACGTCCAGAACGCGAGTCGGACGATTCTCGACGACGAGCGTGATCTGTGTGAGGAAAATACCATCGAGTGGGTCGAACTCGAGACCGGACTCGACGGTATCGCCGTCTTCGTCAACCCCGAGAACGACTGGTGTGAGTGTCTCACCGTCGAGGAGCTACACGCAATCTGGGAGTCGGGTTCGGACGTCGAAACCTGGAGTGACGTTCGCGAGGAGTGGCCCGAGGAAGAACTGACTCTCTACGGGCGCGACCCGGCTTCTGGAACGTTCGATTTCTTCACCGAGCAGATCAACGGCGAAATCGGCGCGATTCGGTCGGATTACTCCGCGAGCGCGGATACGAACGTTATCATTCGGGGTGTCAGCGGCGATCAGTACGCGCTGGGTTTCGGTGGTGCTGGCTACTACTACGAGAACGAAGACGACCTACAGTTAGTCGGCGTCGACGACGGCGATGGCTGTATCGAACCCGATCGGGAGTCCATCGAAGCGGAAACGTACCAGCCGTTGACTCGACCGTTGTACACGTACTTCCGGGCGGACGCGCTCGAACGTGAGGTCGTTCGGACCTTCGCACGGTTTTACTTCGAGCCGATCGACGAGCAAGCAAGCGAGGCCGATGTCGTCGAGGACGGCGAGACGCTGACGTGGTCGGAGTGGGCTGCTCGCCGAGTTGGCTTCTTTGGGCTCTCCGAAGACAGACTCGAAGAGAGCCGCGAGCGACTCGAGCAAGCGATCACGGAGGCAACCGAATGAGCCAAACTGAAGAGACTGCACGGGCGATCAGTGGTGGGACTGGCGGAGCTAACGCGTTGAAAGAGCGAGCGATCCGATCGGTGTTTTTTTCGTGTGCGCTCGTAACGGTGTTGACGACACTCGGTATCATTGTCGTCTTGGTGCAGGGTTCACTCGAGTTTTTCAGCCAGGTGTCGATCGTCGAGTATTTCACCGGGACCGATTGGTCTCCGGTGGTTCGACCGCGTAGTTACGGTGTCTTGCCGCTGATCTGGGGGACGTTGCTCATTACGGTCGGGTCCGCAGTGATCGCAATTCCTATCGGAACAGCGACAGCAATCTACTTGAGTGAGTACGCAGACCCTGAGTTTCGCAACGTAATCAAACCGACACTCGAGATTCTTGCCGGGGTCCCGACGATCGTGTATGGCTTTTTTGCGCTGTCGTTTATTACGCCACTCCTCCAGCGATTTGTCCCCGATACGGGGACGTTCAACGCCGCAGCGGGAGCGATCGTCGTCGGGATCATGATCATCCCGATGGTCTCGAGTCTCTCCGAAGACGCGATGAGTTCGGTGCCAGACGACCTTCGAAACGCCGCGTACGGACTCGGTGCGACGAAGTTCGAGGTGTCGACGAGTGTCGTCGTTCCGGCAGCACTGTCGGGGATTATCGCATCCTACATCCTTGCGCTGTCGCGGGCGATCGGCGAGACGATGGCGGTGACGCTTGCATCGGGAATGGATCCACGAATCACGCTGAATCTGTTCGAACCAATTCAGACGATGACTGCCTACATGGTCCAGATTGGGATCAGCGATGCGTCGGCGGGTTCGATCCAGTACCAGAGCCTGTTTGCCGTTGGCCTGACGCTATTTGCAATGACGTTGTCTATGAACGTGTTTAGTCTCTGGATCAAATCACGCTACCGGGAGGAGTACCAATGAGTGTCGAGAACCCATTCGCCGGAGATACCGAAGATATCGACCGCAAACGGACGATCGGTCGTGTGTTCGTTGCGATCTGTTTCGCCTCGACGTTGGTTGGGATCGTCGCACTCGTTGCACTGATCGCAGACGTCCTCTATGAGTCGTGGGGGTGGGTCAGCTGGGAGTTTCTGACCTATCCGCCCTCACAGGCAGTCGAGAACTTCCTGCCAGGTGGCCGCGGAGCCGGAATCTATCCGGCGATTGTGGGTTCGATCTTTCTGATCGCGCTGACGGCTGTCTTTACCATCTTTCTGGGTGTCGGCGCGGCCGTCTATCTCGAGGAGTACGCTGCCGAAAACCGGCTGAAATCGTTCATCGAAGCCAACATTGCAAACCTCGCGGGCGTGCCATCGATCGTCTACGGACTGTTGGGTCTGGCGATTTTCGTCCGCTCGATCCAACTCGGAACCAGTCTCATCGCCGGTGCCCTGACGCTGACGCTTCTTATCTTGCCGATCGTCATCGTCTCGAGTCAGGAAGCGCTGCGTGCGGTGCCGGATTCTCAGCGACAGGCAGCCTACGGTGTCGGCGCGACTCAGTGGCAAGTGATTCGTGACGTTGTCCTCCCACGGGCGTTGCCGGGGATTATGACGGGGACGATTCTCTCACTGTCGCGTGCGATCGGCGAGACGGCACCGATCTTGATGGTTGGTGCAGCGACGTCGCTTTTCATCGCGCCGGATAGCCTTACGAGCCCATTCAGCGCGATGCCAATGATGATCTTCGAGTGGGCATCGAACCCCGAACCGGCCTTCCAACACATCGCTGCCGCCGGAATCGTCGTCTTGCTTACGATCTTGCTCCTCATGAACGCCGTCGCAATCGTTATTCGCAATCGGTACGACCCGCGTGCCTAGTACTCCGCCAAGCGTCGAC
>LKMM01000006.1 GCA_001563885.1 Natrialbaceae archaeon B1-Br10_E2g27 | reverse complement strand
TGGGCCCTGACGGATTCGAACCTCGGTCGGAGCAAAACGCCTCCCTGATCCGAACCGTCAGGCCGTCATGAATTTCTTCCTCGCGTCCGCTCGTCGGAGAATTCATGGGCCCTGACGGATTCGAACCATCGACCACTCGGTGTCCCCCACAGCCGCATGTTGCGACCGTGCTATGAGCCGAGCGCTCTAACCAGACTGAGCTAAGGGCCCGTCGTTCGATACAAAACAGGGACTGAAGTTAACCCTTACTTTCTGTGTGACGCCAGCGGTCACATACTATCCTCGAGACCGCCATCGAGACGTGTCTCTCGGCGACGGGACTATGGCCCTGCCGGACGAATACCAGCCAAATGGCCGATCGGCGTCGACTCGAGCAGTTCTTCCGGTCGAAGCTTCAGGAGGCTGGCCGGGAGTATGCACAGTTATGCGAATCGACCGACGAACAGCTCTCGGAGGCACGCGAGGCCTATCGGGTGGCGAAAAACGCCCGGAAGTTGCCGTCGGACGAAAACGGGCGGGTCCGGCTGGTCTGTCGACGGTATGCCGAACGTCGGGCGGCGGCGCTTGATGACTCTTATCGGCCGGCCTGTTATGAGGCGGGCCACCCGGACTGTGAGGGGTGTACAGAAGACGTTCGCGAAGGGCGCATCGAGACGTGGGAGCCACGGTAAGGTAGCTGACATTTGATACTGCCGGCAGTCCGTTGTAATTCTCTCCCGGAGAGGATACACTTGGTCATGGTCCGATCAACGGATAGGTCGACTGATTCGCCGAGTGAACATGCTCTAACTCCATTTCTGGCACTCGCCTGCTGAACGGATTCCGAACAGGTGTACCGAATCGGTACACAATTTCGTCTGATAGACTGTAGGAGTGAGAAAGACGACGAGTAACGCGCTCGTCGAGATTAGCGGACGATTCCGGTCAGTGTCGTGGCTGCCGTCTCGAGGGGGGCGGTTACGGATCCAGCGGCCGGGAGCAGTTCACCGAACGTGGCCGCGATGGTCGAACCGAGCAACGAGATACTCAGCGGGAGGCCACCGGTTTCGAAGCCAAAGAGGCCGCCGCGGCTGATGATCGAGAGCAGCGGGAGGGTGTACGCGAAGATGACGAGGATGATCGCGATGATCGTCCAGAGTTTGAGGTTGTCGAGGACGAGCGGTGCGTCCTCGGGACCTGAAAGCGTTTCGGCGTAGTTGTTGCCTGGGAGCGAGTCATCACGGGGTCCAAGGACGGTACCGATCATGACCGCCAGAAACAGGGCGGTCGAAAGTCCGAGCAAGATGCCACCGATGACGATCTGGGCGTCGAGTTCGGCGACGCTGCCGACGCCGGCTTCGAACTCGAAGCCGTCGTACTGGGGTTCGGCGGTGCGTCGGGGGATGCCGAGCAGGCCGCCACGATGCATCGCGTTGGACATGAGAGTCATACCGACGAACCACAGCAGGACCTGGACGAGCGCGACCGTGCGGTTCCAGAGGCGTTTGCCGGTGAGCTGTGGCATAAACCAGTAGGAGACGGCCATAAACGTCAGCGCAACGCCGGTACCGACGGTGAGATGGAAGTGACCGACGACCCAGAAGGTGTTGTGGACGAGGTAGTTGATGTTCATCCCGGCGTTGATCATCCCGGAGAAGCCGGCGGCAGCGAACATCATGCCTGCAAGCGCCATCCCGGTAAAGACGGGATCACGCCACGGGAGGGCTTTCAGCCAGCCGAGATAGCCAGTGCCGCCGCGCTGGCGAGCGCCGTGTTCCATACTCGCGACGACGGTAAAGGCAGTCAGGAAACTGGGTAACAGTAAGAACATCGTGTTTGTCATCGCGATGAATTTGAACCCTTCGGCGATACCGGGGTCTAGGTACTGGTGGTGGATGCCCGTCGGCACCGACAATACCAGAAAGAGGACGAACACGACGCGAGCGAGTGGGTCGCTGAAGAGTTTGCCACCGGCGACTTTCGGCAGCATGATGTACCACATCATGTACGCTGGCATGAGCCAGAAGTAGACGACGGGGTGGCCGAAGAACCAGAACAGCGTTCGGGTAAGCGTCGGGTTGATGCTGTCGACGAGTCCGAGCGACCACGGCAGGATAAACGCCAGCAGGGCAACAGCAACCCCAAGAGTCGCAATGTACCACATGATCATGGTCGTAAGAACCATGAAGGTTGGAAGCGGGATGCGCTCGTCTGGATTGTCCTGTTTCCAGCCCCACCAGGTTCGTATCCAGTCGAAGCCGGCGACCCAGGTGCCGACGACGAAGGTCACGAGTCCGATATAGTACAGCGGATGCGCTTGCAGCGGTGCGTAGAACGTAAACAGGACCGAGGCGCTCACATCGATCGAGTCGATAAAGCCCGCAAACATCGAAAACGCTGAAGCGAGCATTCCCGCAACCATCATTCCATACCAGCCCCAGGAAAACCGTAGGCTCGGTAGCGGACGATCGAGGCTCGTGGTGATCGCCCACGTAAAGAGGCCAACGAGGAAGAAGATGGTAAACGAAATGACCAGCAAGACGCCGTGGATTGTCAGGACGGTATAATAATCCGCGGAGTCGATAAATCGAAGGACGTCGGTCCGGTGGAGGACCTGAATCACGCCAAACAGGGCACCGATGGCCAGCGAAATAAACGAACTCCAAAAGGCCGCCTTGACTAGTTTTGCTTCGCCAGGGAACTGTTCTAGATAGGGAGTTTCGTTACTCGTCATCGTTTTCCTCCGTCTGTTCAGTGTCGTCGTCGGTCTCCTCAGCAGCGTCTTCGTCGTCAGTCTCTTCTTCGTCTTCGTCAGCGTCGTCGCCGACGGTCACGGTGCCGCTTTCGCTTTCGTCGTCGACGTCGACCGACCAGTCGTGGTCGCCCTCGCCGAGGTCGTCGGCGTCGACAGCGAACGTGAGTTCCTCGCTGTCGTCGCCAGCGATGGTAACATCTTCTTCGAACGTCTCGTTGCCAATCTCGGCGGTGACGGTGGTCTCGTGGTCCTCGAGTTGGCCGTTGGTCACGGTAGCGGTAATCGAAACTTCCTCACCGAGATCGACCTGATCCGGAGCGTCGACGGAGAGTTCGGTCATGTCGAATTCCTCTTCAGGGACGACGACGATTTTGCCCTCCATATCGTGGTGACCAGTTCCACAGTATTCGTTACAGATGACCCCATACTCGCCGGGTTCGTCGAACTCGGCGGTCATCGAGGAGACCTCACCAGGGATCACCATCGTGTTGACGTTGGTCCCGACAATACTGAAACTGTGAATTACGTCGGGGCTGGTGACCTGGAAGGTGACCTCGCTGTTTTCGGGGATTTCGATCGGATCGGGTCTGAAAATGAACGTCTGTGCGACGACGTAGGCTTCGTACTCGTTGTCACCGACCTGCTCGACGCGTGGATCGGAGAAACGGTCGTCGTCGCTGATGTCGCTCGGGTCGATCGTCTCTTCGGAGTCGTCAATCATCGCGATCCCGAGTCCGACCGAGCCGTAGGTAATCGTCGCGATAAAGCCGACGATCAACAACATTGCACCGATCAACCACAGCTTCTCGTAGGTGTGAATGTTCACGCGACCATCACCCCACCCAGAATCGATCCAACGACGGTCGGATCGTTTCCGATGAACTCAACGAAGTACATGAAAAACCACAGTGCAACCAATATCAGAAAGTACAACCCGATCAAGGCGAGCGTCCCCACCGGATCGTACTCGTCGTGACCGATTTCACGAATCGGCCCATCAACGTGCCCTCCCCCAGCCTCCTGACTGGATGCGGGTGGTTCAGTCTCCGAACTCATACGATGGCATAGGTATAGGCCCTATCTTACAAACGAGGATAGTTCCAACACACTGAGAATGGGTAGGGGTTTTAAATAACCGCTATACCCAGGATTCGGTATGGCCAGTACGTCGCTTACCCCACGTCATGCCCTTATTGTTGGGCTTTTTGCCCTGCTTCCACTTGCGTGGTACGGACTCGAGAGTTCGGTAAACGCTGGAGTCATCTCTGCGATCAACGTCCTGATCATCCTCGGGCTTTTGTTCATCGCGTTCACTCCCGTCGAGGGCCACGGCGACCACGGCACAGCCTCGTAACCGTGTCTATCCCTCGAGTAATCACGTATACACTGTTGTAACTGCCGTATGACCACACCCCCCAGACAAGCTGATCTTACTGCCCCTGACTCCGCCGAGTGCCAGCCACCGACAGACGACGGCTGTACACTCTGTGGGCTTCCAGTGCCAGCACAATCATATACTGATCCCGGCGTCGACGGTGTGTTTTGCTGTCAGGGCTGTCTCGAGGTCCACCAGGCCCTCGAGTCGACCGACGGTATCGGACGCGAAGACGTCCGTGAGCGTGCCGAGACTGATTCGAGCCGACTCGCCGACGTCGACCTCGAAGCCGAGGGCCTCGAGGAGGCGTTTCTGGGGATCGAGGGGATGCACTGTTCGACCTGCGAGGCGTTTCTCGAGACCAAAGGCGAGACGGTCGCAGGCGTCGTTGGCATCGAGGCGAGCTATGCGACCGAGACTGCCCGTATTATCTACGATCCCAAGTCGGTCGACGCGACCGAGCTTCCCGACCGACTCTCCGGCTACGGCTATCGTGCCCACGAGCGAGGCGAGAGGACAGAACGCTCTGATGAGGGGCAGGCGCTGGTGAAGTTTCTCATCGGTGGCGGTCTTTTCGGGATGATGGTGATGGTTTGGTACGGCGTGTTTCTGTATCCGACCTACTTCGGCTACGAGCCGGTTGCGGACTTCGGCGGTTACGATGGGCT
The DNA here is from genome assembly GCA_001563885.1 of Natrialbaceae archaeon B1-Br10_E2g27. Classification (GTDB taxonomy): domain Archaea; phylum Halobacteriota; class Halobacteria; order Halobacteriales; family Natrialbaceae; genus Natrarchaeobaculum. The sequence goes on along the minus strand of LKMM01000006.1, from coordinate 19,398 downwards.
GTACGTCGCCGTCAATATCTGGCTGATGACCACGTTCGTCCTGTTTTATACCGGCTATCCGATCTTACGTGGGGCCTACGTCAGCCTCCGGGCAGGCGTCCCCAACATGGACCTGCTGGTCGCGACGGCAGCGCTTGGCGCGTACGCATATAGCACACTGGCGATGGGGCTTGGCCGCACCGATCTCTACTTCGACGTCAGCGTCGCTATCGTCCTTGCCGTCACCGCCGGCACCTACTACGAGGGCCGGATCAAACGCCGTGCGACCGACCTGCTTACCGACCTCACCGAACAGCAGGTCGACGAAGCCCGCCGCGAGGGTGGCGAGACAGTCCCACTCGAGGCGGTCGAGCCCAGTGACCGGCTGCTGGTCAAACCCGGCGAACGGGTCCCACTCGATGGCACGGTCGTCGAGGGCGAAGCGTCGGTCGATGAGTCACTCGTTACCGGCGAGTCGATGCCGGTGGGCAAGGAACCGGGGGCGTTCGTCAGGGGTGGCACCGTCGTCACCGACGCACCTGTAATCGTCGAGGTCGGCGAGGGAGCCGAAAGCACGCTCGATCATCTCGTCTCGTTGCTCTGGTCGATCCAGAGTGCCCGCCCCGGTGTCCAGCGCCTAGCTGATAAACTGGCGACGATTTTCGTCCCGCTCGTCCTCGCACTTGCAGCCGGAGTGACGCTTCTGTTGCTTGCGACCGGCAGTGGGCTCTCGGCGGCGCTTCTGGTCGGGCTTACAGTCATCATCGTCTCCTGTCCGTGCGCACTCGGGCTGGCGACCCCGCTTGCCATCGCGGCGGGTGTCCGCGATGCCGCACAACGAGGGATCGTCGTTGCCGCCGAGACGCTCTTCGAGGATGCACCCGACATCGAGGTCGTCGTCCTCGACAAAACGGGGACGCTAACGACGGGGACCATGTCGGTCGTCGACGTTCGCACAGAGGGCAACACTGCCGTCGCTGACGGCGGCGACGGGGACGACACCGAGGCGGCCGATCTGCTTGCCCGAGCCGCACGTGTCGAGGCGCTCTCCGAGCATCCGATCGCCGATGCCATCGTCGAGGCGACTCCGGATCTCGAAACGGCCGCTGTCGAGGGCTTCGAACGCGACCGCCGGGGTGTCAGTGGAAGCGTCGACGGCGAGCACGTCGTCGTTGGCCACCCCGAACTGCTCGAGGGCAAGGGGCTGTCGGTTCCGGCCGACCTCGAGTCACAAATCGAGACGGCTCGAGCGGCCGGAGACGTCCCGGTCGCTGTCGGCTGGGATGGGCGAACGCGGGGCGTGATTGTCGTTGGGGACGCTCCCCGTTCGAGATGGCGTGAGACGGTCGACTCACTCGGTGACGGGCGAGAAATCATCGTCCTCACCGGTGATGAAGGGGCTGCAGCCGATCGGTTTCGGGCGGTCGATGCCGTTGACGAGGTGTTTGCGGGCGTACCACCGGAAGCGAAAGCCGAAACGGTTCGGCGACTCCGAACTCGGGGTCCCGTTGCGATGGTTGGTGATGGGAGCAACGATGCGCCCGCGTTAGCGGCCGCGGACGTCGGTATCGCGATGGGAAGCGGGACGAAACTCGCGACCGACGCCGCCGACGCCGTCATCGTCGGTGACGACCTCGCAGCTGTCGACAATGCCCTCTCGATCGCGGCAGGAACGAACCGCCGTATTCGACAGAACCTCGGCTGGGCGTTTACGTACAACGCGATTGCTATCCCGCTTGCACTAACCGGCCTACTGAATCCGCTGTTTGCTGCCCTCGCGATGGCAGCCAGCAGCGTGATTGTGGTCGCAAACTCCGTGCGCTCGATATGAGTAAGCCGGTCATATCAGCGGCAGTAATAGTACCCAACTCGGCCTCATCCGTCCTTGACTGGTTGCTCCGGTTCGGTCACCACGTCTGCAAGCAGCCGGCGCTCACCGCCCTCGTAGACGTACGTCCGGTCGGACGCTTCGTCCTGCGTCTGACGATGGGAGCCATCACAGAACGGAAATGACTCCGAGAGGCCACACTGACAGACCGCAACGTCGCCGTTCTCGTCGTCGATGTCCTCGGGCTCGAGTTTTCGTGGTTTCGTTCCCTCGAGTTCGACAAGTCGTGACATACTGGTCGGTGTGCGGGCAGCGACAAAACCCTTCTCCGACCGGCGAACGATAAACTACTTTATCATGGTCGTAAATCTCTGTGTGAGACACAAATGAACCCGGAGGCCGCAGGGGCCACAACCTCGATTGCCCTCACCGTCGTCAAGACCCTGAGTCTACTCGTGGGTGGGCTCATTACGTTTCTCGCCTACCGGGCCTACCGGCGGGCTGCCCATCGGTCACTCGGGTTGCTCGCCGCCGGCTTTGGGCTCGTTACCCTTGGGCTGGTGCTTGCCGGGACGCTGTATGAACTGCTCAACGTCTCTTTGTTGATGGGAATCTTCCTCGAGAGCCTGTTGATGCTCGCCGGCTTTCTGGTGATTGCATACTCGCTGTATGCCACCTAGTACTCCGCCAAGCGTCGACAACCGTTTCCCCGATTGCCAGTGACACACTCGCTACGAGCGTCCAGAGGTTATCTGGGATACTGATAACTACCCAACCGGATAGAGGCGGTCGTCGAGATCGATCGCTGTGACGTGCTCGGAGGAGAGGCCAGCGACGGCATCATGAAAGTTCGTTCGATAACTACCGGGGCCAGCGTACTCGAGGTCGGCGGCGTGTTCACCAGCGAGACCGAACGCGAGGGTAGCCTCGAGCGGGGCAATCCCGTCTATTCCGCCAGCACAGAAGGCCCCGACGGTCGCCCCGAGCATGCAGCCGGTGCCGACGACCGAGCCGAGCATCTCGTGGCCGACTGTGACCCGAACGGCCCCACTGGCGTCAGCAACGATGTCCTCGACGCCGCTTGCGACGACAGTCGAACCGGTCGAGTCGGCAAGCGACCGGGCGGTCGCCTCGATTTCGTCGTACTGGCCGACAGATTCGACGCCTTTGACGTCAGCTTCGACACCCGCAAGCGCGCTGATCTCGCCGTAGTTACCCTTGATCGCGGCGAACTCGAGTTCCGAAAGCAAGCGCTCGGCGACGGAATCGCGTGTGGGTGTCGACCCGACGCCGACGGGATCGAGAACGATCGGAATCCCGCGGTCGGTCGCCGTCTCCCCGGCCTCACACATTGCCTCGACGCGACTGTCGGGAACCTGTCCAATATTGAGTACCAGCGCGTCGGCGGCTGCGGCCATCTCGGCGGCATCGCCGGGTGAATCTGCCATCACGGGCAGCGCTCCCCAGTGAAGAACGAGGTTGGCGACATCGGAGATGGTCACCGTGTTCGTGATCGACTGGACGAGCGGTTGTGTCTCGGCCAGTCGCTCGAGTGAGGCTGCGAGGTCGATATCGGTCGGATCGATCGAACCGAGGTCAGTCATCGTCTCTCCGTCCGTCGTCCCGGTACCTTGCAGTTTCGACGGCCGACGCAAGCGCTTCGGTCGCCGCCTGTGGATCGTCGGCTGCGGTAATCTCAGAGATAACAGCGACGCCCGTCGCACCTGCCTCGACGACCGGGCCAGCGTTGTCGGCCGTGATGCCGCCAATGCCGACAGCCGGGAGCGAGACAGCCTCGATAATTTCGCTGACACGCTCGGGACCGACGCCATCTTTCTGCGTCGCAACGTCTTTCGACGTCGTCCCGTAGATGGTGCCGATCCCCAGATAGTCAGCCCCCTCCGCCGCGGCCTGTCTGGCCTCCTCGAGTGTTGACGTCGAACAGCCGATAATTGCGTCGGGACCCAGCAGTTCGCGAGCGACGCCTACCGGTAGATCCGACTGGCCGACGTGGACGCCGTCAGCGTCGATCGCCTGTGCAATATCGATGCGATCGTTGACCAGCAGGTCGACCCCGGCGTCGGCCGTTAGCTCGCGTAGCTCAAGCCCCAACTCGTAGCGCCACTCGGCATCAGTTTCTTTCTCACGTAACTGAACGACGTCGACGCCGCCGTCGATTGCCGCCTCGACGATCTCGAGTGTCGATCGACCCGCCGACAGCGACTGCTGGGTGACGAGATACGTCCTGTACTCTGCAGGAGACATACTCGAACTGGTGGTACCACACACTAATCGACTTCGATGCACAAACCCCCGTCGGTGGATTGGTGACTCGAGAGTCGATATAGTCTATCTAAAGCTATAAATTTGCCATCTATAATATCGTTTGATTTATACCTCTTCGGGAATCTATATCCGTCTGCAATGGCTACAGTTACCAATTCATCAGCCTTTCAGAAGGGATCGCTCAGCATTCAAGCGCTACTCGCGATCGTTACACTCGGGTTTTACTGTATTTACTGGTTCTACAAAACCAGCGTTCAGTTTAACGATGGGACCGATGCCGAATTGAATCCAATCGTCCGGACCATCGGCCTAATCATCCCGATCATCAATTTGTATTTCCTCTGGAAACACTCGAGTGACGCCGAAGCAGTGACCAGCGTGAGCAGTGTGGTGTTGTTCGTGCTGTTCATTTTCTTCCCACCTGCGTCGTGGTTTTTGATCCAGTCGGGAATCAACGAGGTCGCCGCGTAACCGAGAAGCTGATTACCGCTCGATGTCCGGGCGGGATCTTGTCGTTACCAACTGATTGCTGACTCCCTACGAGCGATCTATGGCTCCCTATATCGAATCGCCGGGAACACCAAGCAGATGCTTGATCTCCCGTTTTCGGTCCTCGAATGCCTCTGCTAACTCTTCTTTTCTCGTCTCGAGCGTCTCAATCCGTGTCTCGAGTCGATCGACTTCTGCCTCGAGGTCGGCCGTCGTTTCCTCGGGGTCGGCCGGCAGGCGAACCCTGCCAACGGAACGAACAATCAGCGTCTCGTCGTCGACCTCGGCGAGTGCCTCGAGGGCCGCTTCGGCGTCGGACAGCCTGTCTTCGGCATCTCGTTTCTTTGCGACGACGGCTTCAGCGTCGTCCTGTAGCGCTTCGATTTCCTGGTATTTCTCTCGTGCAGCCGGCGGGAGTTGTTCTTTCATACAGACGGCCTCTGGCTCCAGTCAAAAAAGTCACTCGAGTACGAGCGAGTGTCGAATCAAAAACCGTCCGTAGCGCGTAGGGCCCACGTCACTACAGGGACGTGAACCATCCTCCAGCTCTAGATTACCGACCGCCGACCTCATTTCTAGGCGGAACAGACGAACTCGAACTGGGCTCCCCCGGCAGTCGACTCCGTCACGTGGACGTCCCAGCCGTGGGCAGTCGCGAACTGCTCGACGATGTGAAGTCCGTAGCCAGTTCCACTGGCGTGGTTCGTAACCCCAGCTTCGAAAATAGAATCGCGTTCGTCTTCAGGAATGCCGACGCCATCGTCGGCGACGACGAACCCCGTAGTCGTTCGTTCGACCCGAATGTCGACTGGACGGTCGTTGTGTTCGATCGCATTTCGAAAGAGGTTCTCTAAGATCGCCAACAGCTGGTCTCTGTTGGCGAGAATCGGCTTCGAATCTTCCTCGGGTTCGAGGAGTGAACTGTCCCCCGAAGCGACGTTCGCCCAGGCCTCGGTGGCAACCGTCTCGAGGTCGAGCGATGTCGGTTCGAACTCGCCATAGCCGTGTTTGCTCAAGACCAACAGTTCGTCGATAATACGGCCCATTCGATCGTGTGATCTTTCGATTTCGTCTAAGGCTCCGTCGGTATCGGGTTGCTCGCGGGCGACCTCTACGTACCCCGAGGCGACGTTGAGTGGGTTCCGGAGGTCGTGGCTGACGATATTCGCAAACTGCTCTAAATTCTGTTCGCGTCGTTTCTGTTCGGTGACATCAGAACAGACGACGACTCGACCACGCCTGACGCCGTACTGGTCGGCAATCGGTGTCTCACTCACCGTATACCATCGTGGCTGGAACGATTCTGACGCTCGAGGTGACTCGCCGTCGTCGGTTGCACTGTCTGTGCGGTCGGTGCCCCCATCCCCTCGCATGGTCTGACCCGATATCTCGAACGTAGCGTCGTCGCTCTCGAGTGTGTTTGCAAGTTCTGGATGAAGGTTCTGGATCGAAGCGCCGTGATCGGTATCGGTGATCCCGACGGTTGCAGCCGCGTCGTTTGCGTATGTAACCCGTCCGTTCGTATCGAGGACGACAATCGGATCGTCGACGGTATCGATGATGGTGTCCTGTGCAAGTGGGACGATTGTCAAAAAGTCATACCGATAGATAGCCAATCCAATAGCGACACCGAGCGGTGCCTGGAGTGCAGGGCCGAGGTTCATCGACGGATGGAGCGAAGTACCGCTTACGAACGCGATCGTCGCGAGAATAACAGCCAGCGAACTCCCAAAAATTATGCCAGTCTGTACTCTGAATATGTTGGTCGAATCGAACAGAAACCGAAGTAGGCTCCCGAGTGCTGCTGTGAGCAACCCGTACATGATCACCGTATAGAGGAGCCAGAAGCCGTCGACCGGTCGGACGAAAAGCACGTACTCCCGGTAGCTGTCGACGGTCGGGGGTATGACCAGTCCATGGAACCGAGCGGTGAGTCCGAGCGAAATAGTCACCGCAAACAGCATCCACATAAACGTAATGACCGACCGACGGTCGAGCCACCGCGATTGGGTGTACTTTGCGATGAACACGATAAACGTAATTGCAACCATACCCGCACCGATTTCCTGACCGATGTTCCAGACGGCGGCTCCCGGCGAGACATCAAGCATCATCGCCGCCTGTGAAAGTGCCCAGACCGGAACCGTGAGCATGTAGTTTCGAAATTCGCTGGCGACCGGCTTTCCGGTCTGTCGATGAGCATAGAAGGCAAGCGCCAACGAAATGACTGCTGCGGAGACGTTGGCGGCGATAACGAGTTGCCCCTGATCGACCATCGTTGCCCGCTACGTAACGCTATGGGTAGTAAACGGTTTGGGCTCGTGAAATTCCCCGCTCCTGTCACAGAAACGGGACCCGTCATATAGAGCGTTGTACACCGGTAGACAGGGTGGCCCCTGTCGGTTTAGCTGGTGTCCTCGAGTGTAACGCTCAACACCGGCACAGGTGACTCTCTGACGACCTTTTCGGTCACGCTCCCGATCAGTCGCCGATCGAGTCCGCTTCGGCCGTGAGTCCCCATAACGATGACATCGATATCGGTACCCTCGGCATAGTCAATGATTACCTTTGGGGCGACGCCGACCCGACACGCCGCAGTCGCATCGACTCCGACATCGGCCAACCGGTCGGCGACGCCACTGGTGAACTGTTTCCCCTCGCGCTCGAGGACATCAGTCAGGTTCACTTCGCTTTTCAACATCCCTGTTTCGGGTGGATTTTCTTTCGGGCGTGTGACCATTCCAGTGGTCCACTCGCCGTCGTCGTCTTTCCCGACGCGCATCGGTGTCTCGCCGAAGCCCGAATCGACGACAAAGAGGACGTGTACTGTCGCATCGAACTGCATTCCGAGCTGTTTGACGTGCTCGAACGCACGCTCTGCGCCTTCGCTCCCGTCGGTTGGATACAGTATCGAATTATACATGAGTTCCAGTTGGAATGTTCCATCCGCAGGGAGTTATTGTTTTTGGTTTATCATGATATAGTAGAACGATTTAGCATCGTTCGAACTCTCGTGATGAGGAGACTCGAAGCGTCACGAAACGTGTCCGGGCAGTTACCAACGCCGGGCAATTAAGTCAGTTCCCGACAACGCCAACGCATGTACTCCGTTACAGTCTCTCGAACGTTCGTGGCCCAACACTATCTGACAGTACCCGACCCTGGCCCGGAGGGAACGCTTCACTCACACACCTACACCGTCGAGGCAACCTTTCGCGGCCCCGAACTCGGCGAGTATGGCTACCTCGTCGACATCGATGCCGTGATCGAGGCACTCGAGGCCGTCGTCGACGGCGTCCGGGATCGGACGCTGAACGATATGCCCGCCTTCGAGGGGAAGAATCCGAGCGCCGAACGCTTTGGGCGAATCCTTGGAGATCGCCTCCTCGAGCGACTTGACCCACCGGCAGCGACCGAACTCGAGATTCGCCTCGAGGAAGACGACATCGCCGCCGTTGGCCACGTCCGCGAGTGTTAGATGCCGTCGAAAATCGCCTACCTCGCCGCAAAACGGAGCCTCGAGGACCGCACACTCGACCGAGGTGTCTGGTCTCAGTTCGTTGCCGGCCTCGAGGACCGTGCGGAAGACTCGCTTCGCATCGTCGAGGTTGGACCCGGTGTCGGCTCGATGATCGCCCGACTCGCAAGCTGGGAGTCGTTCTCGGTCCCCGTCTCCTACCGTGCCATCGACCTTGACCCTGCCTGCATCGACGCCGCACGAACACAGCTTCCGGCGTGGCTCATCGAGGCTGGCTACACCATCGACAACCGAGCAGACCGAATCGTCGCCACGAGCGACGACGGACAGCGATTCGAGATCACCCTCGAGACCGGCGATGCCTTCCTCGAGAGTGACGAAGCCGACGCCGTCATCGCAGCCGCAGTCCTCGACCTCGTCGACCTCGAGCCTGCGCTTTCGGACCTTCGAGGGCTTCTCGACGATGATGGGCTCCTCTTTGCCCCGTGTACGTTCGACGGCGCGACGAAATTCGCCCCCAGCCACGATATCGACGACCGAATCGAACGGCTCTATCACCACCACATGGACGAGATCCGAGACCAGCCCGGCAGTTCTACTGGGGGCCGTGATCTCCTTCGTGTAGCCCCCGAGGCCGGCTTCGACGTCCTCGCTGCCGGCGGGATGGACTGGCTTATCCGACCTCACGACGAGGGCTACCCACACGACGACGCCATCGTCCTCGAACACCTACTGGAGACGATCGGCGGCGCACTCGAAGACTACCCCACCGAAACGCTCGACCCAGCCGATCTCGAGGGCTGGCTCGACGTTCGACACACACAACTCGAGTGTAGCGAACTTACCGCGGTCGTCCACCATCTCGACGTGTTACTCGAGACGGGTGCTCGGTAATTAACAAGGCGGATACTGCGCTACCTCGCGCTCGGGCAGCTCAACCGTCACCGACTCGAGTTGTGCAATCTCGACGGTAAGCGAGTTGGCCCGGAAATCGTACACGTGACCGCCTCCATCACGGTCGTCGGTAACGAAGTGGGCGTGGTAGCCCGGCGGATGGATGTCGTCGAACTGTTTCGGGATATAAAACGTTGGCATATCTCCGCTCGTATCCTCGAATTCGAAGATCGTCTCGTTCTCGAGGACTTCCTCTAAGGTCGGGTAGGGCTCGATCTGTCCCTCGACACTGCGGGTCCGCAGGAACGAGAACTCGCCCGTGATATCGAGTGCATAGAAGTGGTCGGTCCGTGGGAGTTCTGGTGTCAACTGTGCGTCGAACGCTTCGAAACTGTCGACCGAGTCGAGTTCGACCGTCTTCTCGGATCTGAATTCGGTGACGGCCGCAAACGGCGTCGTCGTCTCGGGGTCGACCTCGACAGCCGATCCATCGCCTCGGACGGCGTAGGCCTCCCCATCGACGATGGCCAGTTCGCCATCGACCCCATCGACCGTCCCCAGACCGAACCCGCCGTTCTCGAGGAGATCACCGATGGTGGTCTCGTCCGAGAAGTGTCCGCATTCGAGTGCATCGATCGTCGAGACGTGATAGAGGCTGTCTTCCGAAACGGATCTCCCATCCTCCGACGCCGTGTCCCCTCGTGGTGTTGTACAGCCAGCGAGTGTGCTGATCATCACGAGCACCGCCGTCCGGCGTGTCAGTTCCATGAGCTATGCTCTCGCTGTCAAAATAATAAATTCACGACCGTTTCCGCTCGAGCTCGCTCCGCTCACTACTCGCTAAAAAAGCTCGAGCAAAACGCCGCTCGGTCGGTCCCCTCCCTCGCGGAATCAAACCAGCGGCGTCCGCTCGACTACTTGCCCGTCGTAACTTGGATACTGTTCGACGATTTCACCGTCGTCTACGTCGCCTTCCTCGATCATCTCCTCGAGTAGCCACCAGGCGACTTCGACGTGGTTCGATTTGACCGTATAGAACTCTTCGGGGACGCCAAGGGCTTCGAAACGTTCGGGGTCGGCGTAGGTTTTGCCGTAGACGAGGGTGCCATCGTCGGTGATGTCGTCGAACTCTCGGCGGACGATTCGAGCCATCCGTTTGAGCCGGCGGCGGTGCTGGGCGGCGTCTTTGAACACCGACGTACAGAAGTAGACCTTCTCGTGGTCGCCCATCACATCCAGAATTTCCTCACGGGAGCCCTCGACGGCACTCATGTGGCCTTCTTTAAGTTCGAAGCCCTGTTCTTGCATCCGGCGGTAGTTGCCCTGGGACATCTCGAACTCGTTTATGTTACAGAATTCGGCGGCCCCCTCGTCTAAAAACTCGAGGAACTCGGGTTCGGGCCGGATGCCCGGAATCTCGAACGCGGGCGTAAGGCCTTCCTCGCGAGCGATATAGAGAATTTCTTCCCACTCGGTGCCGTGTAACTCACCCCACAACTCGAGTGGCGGGTGGAACCGAATTTCATCGAGGCCGGCCTCGGCGAGCCGGCGCATGTTCTCTCGGCCCCCTGTGATGCCGGTGTAGAGATGCGTGTGGTGGTCCTCGCCGAACTCGTCTTTGAGCAACGAGAGGTAGTGACAGGTTCGGTCGAGCACCTCCTGGGGTTCGCCGCCGGTAATCGAGGTCCCGAGGGCGTCCATCCGTTTGGCCTCGGTGATGACGTCTTCGTCGGACTCGACGAGACGCTCGTTGGCGTAGACGTCAGTGACGTTCTTTCGGTTTTCCCCGAGTGGGCAGTAAAAGCAATCGCGCTGGTCGCAGTAGCCATAGACGAACATGACCATCTTTCCGCCTTTCGCGCACTGCTCACAGCCCTTCGAGATCATTCGTTAGGTGATACTGGCCGGGTTTACAAAAGCTGTGCGAAAATAACTGAGGGCGACCGAAGGGAGCCCTCCAGAAGATGGAAATACCGCGGTATCGAACCACGAACCAATGTTGCTGGTCCTGTGTGTCGACCTCGATGACGACCTCGGCCGGAAGACTGGCTTTTCGACGCCGGTCATCGGCCGTGAGTCGGTCGAGGAGGCAGCCGTCGCGCTCGCGACCGCAGACCCAGAAGATTCAGACGTAAACGTCATTTTTCAGGGACTGCACGTCTACGACGACCTCGAGGCCAGAGACGAAAGCGTCGAGGTTGCAGTCGTCACTGGTACCGACGGCGGCGATGTCGAGGCAAACCGGAAAGTCGGCCAGGAGGTCGACACCGTCCTCGCGAGTCTCTCGACGGCCGAAGATGTCACCACACTTCTCATCACTGACGGCGCACAGGACGAGTCCGTGATCCCGGTGATCCGCTCTCGAGTCCCCATCGACGGTGTCAATCGCGTGGTCGTTCGCCAGGCCCAGAACCTCGAGTCGATGTATTATACGATCAAGCAGGTACTCGATGACCCCGAAACCCGGGGGACGGTCCTGATTCCGCTCGGAATCTTGTTGTTGATCTATCCACTCGCATTGATCGGCAGTGCCCTCGAGATGCCGGGGTTTGTCCTCGGGACGACCTCGGCGTTGCTCGGATTGTATCTCATCTCGAGGGGGCTTGGTCTCGGTGATCGGCTGGATTCGATCGTCGAGCAGGCTCGGCGCTCACTCTATGCCGGGCGAACGACGCTGCTTGCGTACGTCGTCGCCGCGACGCTGTTGGTTCTCGGTGGGGTCAGCGGAGTCAACACCCTAGAGAGCGTCGAAGCAGTCCGGGGAGACCTCGGCGCGCCGGTCATGCTCGCGGCGATCGTCTACGGCTCGATCCAGTGGCTCGCCGCCGCCGGCATAACGACTAGCCTCGGCCAGATCACCGACGAGTATATCGCAGGCACTCTCGAGTGGCGTTATCTGAACGCGCCTTTCTACGTCCTCTCGATCGCAATCGTCTTACACGCAGTTAGTGCCTTTTTCCTCGGCGAGGCAGACGTAAGCTATCTCGCGGCGGCGCTGACCGGCGGGACGTTGTTGGGGATCGTCAGCACGCTCGCCTTTGCGATTCTCGAGTCCTGGTACACCGATAGGAGTGGCCGACACAACGCTGAGCGCGTGTAGGTTTCTCCCAACCTCGAGCTAGTACTCCGCCAAGCGTCGACTGATGTGTCGAACCGACACCCGACGACTGGTTCGACCCATCAGTTCAGGCTTGCCAAAGCACTAGCGTTCGCGTTCGACGACGAATTCGGCTAGCTCGAGTAAGTAGGTCTCTGCAGCGGAGTCGACGACATCGATACGATCTAGTGCCTCGATCGCGGCGTTAGCTTCTGCCCGTGCACGAGCGGTGCCTTCCTCGGGGGTGAGATCGGTCACCTGGACGAGCGATGGTCGCTCTAGGGCGGCGTCGTGGCCGGTCGGTTTGCCGAGTTCGTCGGCATCAGCGACCGCGTCGAGGACGTCGTCGCGAATCTGGAAGGCGATGCCGACGCGTTCGGCGTACTCGCCGAGTGCTTCGACCGTGACGGGATCTGAGTCGGCAGCGATTGCGCCGAGTTCTGCCGCCGCTCTGAAAAGCGCACCCGTTTTTCGTCTCGCGAGGGTCATGTACTCGGCTTCGGTCGTCGGTTTCGCGGAGAGTTCGGTTGCCTCGCCGACGCCGAGTTCGACCATCGCTTCGGCGACGACGCGGGTGGCGTCGGGATCGGACAGAAAGAGTGCAAACGCCTCACCGAGAAGGCCGTCGCTGGTGATGATCGCCGGCCCGTGACCGAACTCGGCCCAGGCGCTTGCGGTTCCGCGGCGAAGCTCCGAGCGGTCGATAATGTCGTCGATCACGAGCGACGCCGCATGAACGAGTTCGATCCCCACACCGAAGTCCACCGCGTCCTCGGCGTTGCCGCCGACCGTCTCACACGAGAGCAGTGTCACCATCGGTCGCACCCGTTTGCCCCCCGAGAGCGTGACGTGGCGAACTTCCGAACTGAGCGTCTCGGGTTCGACCCCGTCGACGACCTCGATAAGACGCTCTTCGATCAGCGCCCGACGGCGCTCGAGAAGTTCCATTACCCGGGCTTAGGACAGGGAAGAAAAGTAGCTAACGGATCCAGCACAGTCGGCCACGGGCTGGGTGACTGATCGAGGAGTCGGCTTTCGAAGGCACGTCCCTATCCTGGGTTAGGCTGCCGGTCGCTCGAAGACCAGTTTCTCGGTCGTTCCGTTCTGCTCGAGTGTCTCGACGAGCCGCCAGCCCTCCTCGGCGTACGTCGAGATGGTTTCGCTGGCTGGCACGATGGCGTACTCGTATTCCATACGATGATCTCACGCTGGCCTCCTAAATACGTACTCCGCTGGCCTCCCAAATACGTGCTAGTGCTTTGGCAAGCCTGAACTGATGGGTCGAACCAGTCGACGGGTGTCGGTTCGACGCATCAGTCGACGCTTGACGAAGTACTATGGAGAGCGACTGCCGTAGCCGATAGTATCAAGACTCGAATTCTCGTGTACGATCATCGACAGCTGGCCGGTCCTCGAGTGAGTGAGGAGACGGCAAACGGGGTCCCAAGAGTGGTGGTATCGAGTCGGTTATTCCATTTATGAGGTCCCGGAGAAACGGCATGGGATCGCTCACAGAGAGGTATTCGAAGTGTGGGTGGCGAAGCACAGAACGGAGGACATCGCGTGTCGCGGCCGGAAGCGACGGCGGTTCGACCAGCGGATTGTCTTCCCGGAGGATACTGAGGAGATACACCAGTTCACCACGAGTCAGATGCGTCGTGACTCCGACATCGTACGACTCAGGGGGATCGACGGGGTCGCCACAAGCGAGTTGCCAGTAGTAGTATGCGAAATCGACGCCGGCGACGATCGGACAGGACAGCGAGACCCAAAAGCGTGGATTGATCTCGAGTAACGTGAACTCGCCGGTGTTTTCGTTGCGGACGAACTGTACTGAGACGGGGCCATGCCAGTCGAGTTCCTCGAGCAGGTTGCGGCCTGCGGTCTCGAGGTCGGGGTCGACCGTGGTCTGTCGGGCAACGCTCGTGTTTCCGGCGTAGGAGTAGCCCCGAAGCTGGCGTTTCTGGCAGGTTGCGACGACCTCTCCGTGGTCGTACAGCGCCCAGAGGGCGTACTCCTCGCCCGGGATGAACTCCTGGACGATCGGCACGTGGCCCATCTCCTCGACATAGGCGTCTTGATCCGGTTCTCTCCCGGGCTCTAGGTATCGTACCGATCCGGGATGGTCGATCTCTCCAGGGGGGACGGTGTCGACGTAGTCGTCGGTGAGGATCGCATACCGGGGTTTGACGATCGATTCGCAGTCCCAATCGTCGGCCCTGTCCAGTCGTTCTGTCCGGGGAACGGCAACGCCTGCTTCCGTTGCCGTCTCCATCAGTGCAACCCTGTCGTAGACGGACTCGAGTGTCTCGCGGGTGGGCCACAGCGGCCGTACGTGGTCTTCGAACGCTGACCGATAGCGCGAGAGTGCCCAGACGTCTGCCTCCCGGATGGGGGTAATCGCCCGGACGTCGGGACGTTCGGCAAGCGCCAACAGGGCGGAGACGTACTCCCGAAAGTCGGTTTTCGGATTTGGGACCGTATACCGTTCATCACAGTACCGCGAGACAAATTCGGGTGCAGTCTTCTGTTCGGAAATTACGATCGTCCGAACGTCGCGGGCACCCAGCGATCGGAGACAGGCCATCGAACTCGAGGCGGCTGCTGGGACGACGACGCTCCCACGTGTCGCAGATTCCATAGCCTATCCCCCCAGCAACCAGCATATAAATATCGCCACAGCAATATCTGTGCATATATTTGGGGTTGAGTTTTTCCCGAGAGGAGCTAGATTAACTCTGCTCGAGTCATACCACTCGATTTGGGCTGGCAAGACGTTGTGTACCACTCGCTCTGTTCATCAGCGGGTGGTCCGGATACCGGATCAACGACGGAAACCGTCTTTTCGTGATCAGGTGCTCACATCGCCCGTGGCGACGGCTCTGATCTCGTGGGATTCGTAGGCGTTGTATCCTGCAAGTCCGGCGATGAGGAACCCAGAGCCAAGCGTACTCCAAAAGAGGGTGCCGAGCATTCCAAAGAGGGCGGCGGAGAGGATCAGCCAGAGACCTAACATTGTGACCAGCGAGGCGACACCGAGGCTTGTCGGGGTATCCCGTCGGAGTCGAACGGCGTTGTAGCCGGCAGCGAGAAAGACAAACGCCCCGACGAGGACGTTGTTCCACAGCGACGCCCCGCCAACGTCGAAGATGAGCACCGAGAGGGCAACCCAGGCTCCGATAGCGGCGATGAGTGCGCTGACGAACCCGGCTTGTCGGCGACGTTCCTCGGTTGCGATCTGGGTGGACTCGTCTCGCGGGTCGTGGCCATCGCTTGGCCGGTCGCCGACGCCGGTTCCCGAGTCGATGTCCGCCGACGCTTCCTCGGCCGGATTCGTCGCCTCGGGGGCTGGCTCCGCTTTGCGGTCGTCACCATCGGACATACACGGTGTTTCGACCGACCGGGCTAAATCGGCCGCGACCGTTTCAGTCGCCAAACCGACGACGAATTCGGTAAACACGGGTTACGCCGACCGACGCCTTCGAGGCCGGCTTCGGCGACCGATAGCGTTTTTGACTGCTCGCCCGTGACGAAAGTCGTGGACGTACGCGGAATCGTCGCGGACGACGTTACGGTACGCTCGGTGTCGACCAGCTATGGCGAGAGCGACCTCGCGGAGGTCCCCGTTCGACTCCTCGAGTGCGGGGAGACACTCGCCGATGGGGGCGTCACCGCCGAATCGGCCGAAGCGACGCTGAGGACCGTTACTTTGTGGAATAAGTGGACTGAATCCGCCGAGTTGCTCGAGCCCGGAATGGAACTGCTGGTCACGGACGCCGACGAACGCGAGTATCGGGGTGAGACCCAGTATGCGACGACGGGCGAATCTTATGTCGTCGTCGAACCCTCCTTTCTCGTCAACGTGACGGCAATCCGTAACTGGGTGGAGTGTCCCCGGCTGTATTATCTGAACAAACTCTCCGGTGTTCCGCTGAACTACCCTGTTGTGAAAGGAACGATCGTTCATGAAGTCTTCGGCGACCTGTTGCGTGGCCGGGATCTCGAGGAATCGATCGACGCTCGTGTTGACGAACGTGGACTCCAGCTTGGATTGCTCGGCGAATCGCCCGAAGACGTCGCCGAAGACGTCAGGCAAAACGCTGCGGCGATCGAAGGCTGGCTCGAGCAGGGTCGGCTAACCGACGAAGACCAGTGGCGCTCCGAACAGTTGCTTATCAGCGAGACCTTCGGCATTCGCGGACGGGCTGATGCCATCCGTCGGGGCGCGCCGGTCGAACTCAAGACGGGGAAAAACCTCCGCAAAGAGCCCCGATTCAAGGACAAAGTCCAGGCGGCCTGTTATGGGTTACTGCTCGAAGAACACGGCGGCTCCGTCGATACCGGAACCCTGCTCTATACGAAAAATTCGGCGCTGGATCGCAACGAGGAGACGGGCGATCTGACACCGGCAAAGGACTTCTCGATGGGCGATGGACTGCTCAAATACGTCGTCCGCCTGCGAAACGAGATTGCCGCGATGGAGACAAACGGCGAGGTGCCGACGGGATACGAGGGCAACGCAACGTGTGAGTACTGTTTCGAACAGGACACCTGCATGGTCGTCTCGGGTCGACTCGACCAGGAGTCGAAAGCCGGCCAGATCGGGACTCCACTCCCCGCAGACGAACGCGAGTACTTCAAGCGGCTCTACCGGGCGATCGAGGAAGAACGCCGAGAGGTACACCGCGAGTACGCGAAACTCTGGGAACAGACGGCCGAGGAACGGGCCGACGACGACCGGGCACTGATCGACCTCGAGTTTCTCGAGGCGACAGCGCTCTCGGAGGGTCGATGGGAGTTACGGGCACGACGGACGGCGGGTGGGAGCTCGAAACTCCGGGAAGGTGATCTGGTGCTTGCAAGCGACGGTCACCCGGTTCGGGGAAACGCCGAACTGGCTCGAATCGAACGACTGGATGAGAGAGTCGTGTTGACGGCCGACGAGCCCGTCGAGGTGAGCCGACTCGACGTCTACCCTTCCGAACTGACGACCGATCGGCTGCTCGTTGCCCTCCACGACTTCTTGCTCAAAGGCGACGGCCGACGCAAAGACGTCCTCTTTGGCCGCACGGCACCCAAATTCGAGCCGATCGAGGAGACGTTCATCGATAACAACGACGCCCAGAACGAGGCAGTCAGGGCGGCCGTCGGTGCCGAGGATTTTGCCCTGATCCACGGTCCGCCGGGCACCGGCAAGACCTACACCATCGCAAGCGCCATCCGCGCGATGGTCGAACGCGGCGAGCGCGTCTTGCTGTCTGCGTTTACCAATCGCGCCGTCGACAACGCCCTCGAGGCGACACTCGAACAACTCGAGGGCGTCCTCGAGCCCGAGCAAATCGTCCGCGTTGGCTCCGAAAGCGGCGTTCGCGAGGATATGCAGGCCTACCGACTCGAGCGATCGGGCAATCCAACACGGCGGGTAGCCGACCTCGAGGAGGCCCAGGTTGTGGCGGCGACGACGGCGACGTGTGGCTCCCGTGAGATGAAAGAGCAGGCGTTCGATGTCGCGCTGGTCGACGAAGCCGCCCAGTTGACCGAGCCGGGTTCGTTTGCGGCGATTAACCTGGCGAGTCGGTTCGTCCTCGTCGGTGACCACGAACAGCTCCCGCCGGTCGTCCGCGCCGAAAACGACCTGACCGAGTCGCTGTTCGAGCGCCTCGTCGACGACCACCCCGAGGCCGGTGTCATGCTCGACCGCCAGTACCGGATGAACCAGCGGATCCAGTACTTTGCCTCCCAGGAGTTCTACGACGGCGACCTGCGACCCGCCGAGGCAACTGTCGCCGGCCGCACACTCGAGGACCTCGAAGGCGTGTCCCGAAATCAGTTGCCAGCCGACCTCCGTGATCCCGTCTCGTTCGTCGCCGTCGAGGGCGACAATGGGCAGTACACTGACGCCGAGGAGGCCGACCGAATCGCCGAACTGATCGAGACGTACACAGACGCCGGACTCAGCCACGACCAGATCGGCGTTATTGCTCCTTTCCGCGCCCAGGTGTCGACGATTTCGCCACGGGTTCCTGCGGACGTCACCGTCGACACCGTCGACCGATTTCAGGGCTCGAGTCAGGAACTGATCATCGTCTCGTTTACCGCGACGGGAACGCTCGAGGGCCCCATCTTCGAGGATTACCGCCGGATTAACGTCGCGCTCACCCGGCCAAAACGCGCGCTGGTCCTCGTCGGCGACCCACGGGCACTGGCGTCTGATCCCGTCTACGAGCGAATGCTCGAGTGGGCACGCCGCTGACGACCGGATTGACTCCGCGGATACACACCGATAGATTCGAATATTCACGGTCGAAAAATAGCTGCTGAATGCGACTCGAAGAACAGAGTGCGATCATCCGCGAAAGCGTTCCCGCCGGCTATGCCGATCTGTTCCTCGCCGTCACCACCCTCGGCGGGACAACGGTACCGATGATTCTGCTCGCCGTTTTGTTCTGGCTCTCGAGTGCCAACCGTCGACGGGTGGCACTCGCGGTCAGCTATGCCTTCGTCGGTGTCTCGTTTCTGATCGCGCTCAAAGCATTGATCGGCCTCCCGCGACCACCCGAGGAGGTGTTTCTGGTCCCCCTCGAGGCCGATGCGTACGGCTTCCCGAGCGGTCACGCCTTCGCCGCCGTCGTCGTCTACGGCGGACTCGCCGTCGCGTTCGATCGGGTCCGCGACTGGCGGGCCCTCCTCGCCGTTGGGACGATTACCATCCTCGTCTCGGTTTCACGGGTCGTCCTCGGCGTCCACTACGTCGGCGACGTCATCGCCGGAACACTCCTCGGCATCGTCTTTCTCGCTGCACTCACACGACTCGTCGGCGACGATCCACAGCGTGGGTTTGCGATCGCCATCGGCCTGTCGATCCCTGCGCTCGTCGTGACCGGTGTGAGCACCGATGCTATACTTGGATTCGGCGGCGCGGTCGGTGGCTGGATCGCAACCCGGTGGCTCGAGCGGTTGCCGCCGCTTCGCTCGCCACTCGAAGGAGCTATTCTGGTCGGCGTCGCTGGTGGCATCGTCGCCGCCGGCCGGTCGGTTGAGTCTACCGTCGAATCGTTCGAGCCCGCCCTCGCAGCCCTGTACGCCATCCTCGTTGCCGTCATCTTTCTTGCACCCATAGCGGTCGGCAGACTCCCACTCCCCGGCTCTGCTGTCGATGATGGTCGACAGAGCACGTGACCGTGGAGCTCCCTTCTCCCGGGCTGTGTTTGACACCCACACTCGCTCTCAGTCGGTATCCTCAGCAAACGCGTCGTACTGTCTCTCGTAGGCTGCCTGGCACGTCTCACAACAGAACGCCTTGATTTCGCCGTCGACTCGAGCAGTCACGCCGGTGCTCGTGACGGC
>LKMM01000074.1 GCA_001563885.1 Natrialbaceae archaeon B1-Br10_E2g27 | reverse complement strand
TCGGCGTACTCGAGGACTCGAGCCCGGAACGTGGCTTTTTCGTCGAAGACGATGGCGATGGGATCGATCCCGCCGATCGCGAGTCGGTTTTCGAGCAAGGGTTTACCACGAGCGCCGACGGGACCGGATTCGGCCTGTCGATCGTCAGCGAGATCGTCGATGCCCACGGCTGGTCGATTAGCGTGACAGAGGGAACAGACGGCGGGGCCAGATTCGAGGTTGTGACCCAGGAAGATGGGAACTCGTCTAACGGAGACACCTCGGGCGTTCTCTCACAGCCGACGACGTAGAAGGCAGACGACCCCACCAACGTTATGCCAGCATAGCTGAGTTATTAATTATGGCATACAAGACGATCGCCCACACGAACCATGGTGGTGTCCAGAGATGAACGACGTACTCGAGGGAAAGACGGCCGTCATAACGGGTGCTGCCAGCGGTCTGGGGCGGGCGATTGCCCGGACCTTCGCCGAGCAGGGGGCGGACATCGTCGTCGCAGACGTTCAGGCTGAGCCACACGAAGGCGGCAAACCGACCCACGACCTGATTGGGGCCGAAACCGACCAGCGGGCACAGTTCGTCGACTGTGACGTGACCGACCGATCGGACCTGGTGACAGCCGTTGACAGGGCCAACGACTTCGGTGGCATCGACATTATGGTCAACAACGCCGGCATAAACAGCGAAACCGACGTCCTCGAGGTCACCGAGGCGGAGTACGATCGCGTGATGGACGTCAACGTCAAAGGCGTCTTCTTTGGCTGTCAGGTCGCCGGCGAGCGGCTTATCGAACAGGGCGACGGCGGGTCGATCATCAATATGGCGAGTTTGGCGGCAGACCTCGGCACCCGCACCCAGCCGCTTTACTGTACCTCAAAGGGTGCAGTCAAGACGATGACCTACGCCATGGCCGACCGCTTTGCCGACCACGACATCCGGGTCAACGCGATCAAACCGAGTTACACGAAAACGCACATGCTCGAGGCCTCCGGGATGGGCGAGGGAGAGATGGGCAAACAGTTCGAGGCGATGATGAAACAGCTCACCCCGGCCGGTCGGTTCGGCGAACCCGAGGAAATCGCAAACGTCGCCGTGTTTCTCGCAAGCGATCTGAGTTCCTACGTGACCGCAGAGAGCATCCTCGTCGACGGCGGCCTCGGGAATACGTAGCCTCTTACCGGGCCAGCGATCGCCGGTACTCAGGTACAACCATCAGTATCAATCAGACTTGCCGTCAACACTGGCTCTTCGTACTGTTCTGCAACTGCTGGGACCATCGAGTCAATTTTCTCTACTTCTCTCGAATCCGTTCTCGCATCGTCTCCGCCGTATCCGACGATAGTATGCCTGCAACAGCCTCGGGATCTGGTCCACCGATGAGCCGTCGAAGCGTCTCCTCTATCGTTTCGTCGTCCCGGTTGTGGGCCGACACGAACTCGTGGAACTCCTCGGAGATTCGGACGGATTTGCTCATGTCGTATACGTAGGTATACGTGGCGATTAATGATCCGGTGTCTCCGGTCTGTCGTCACCGTCGCCTGCGAGCCACGTCAACGCCTCCGCTATGTCGTGGGTTGGCGGCGAGCAGGTCCGATTCTGACAGACATACAGCGTCGACTCGCCCTCACGGGCCTCCCGTCCGGCCCAGATCGGTGGGGCCTCAGTAAGGTCCAGCCGATCGAGCCAGTCCTCGAGGCCCTCGTCGGTTGGCGGCCGCCGCGCGAGCAGTCGGTCGGGAATATATCGGTCGCCAAAGGCGGCCCGCCACTCGGCAGGAAACGCCTCGGCAGCGACGGTGATTTCGACGGGACCGCCCTCGAGGCGATCCGCGGCAATCGCGAGGGTGACGTGTTGGAGTGGGTTGGCCTCGAGTCGGTTCGCATGCGTCTCTAAGACGCCTGAGGCGATGGCCTCGAACTCGTCGTCTGTAAACTCCGCGAGTGCGAGTACGGTCTCGACGGCGACGCCGGTGGCCGAGGGTGTGGCTTGGTCGTTCAGTTCCTGTGGGCGGGTGACGAGTGATTCGCCGCTTTCTGGGGTGAAATACAGCGTTTCACGCTCGTCGTCCCAGAACTCTTTTTCGATCGTCCGGGCCAACTCGAGGGCAAACTCGAGGTGAGAAACGTCGCCGGTGGCCTCATAACACCCCAACGCAGCACGTGCGAGGAAGGCATAATCCTCGAGATAGCCCGAAATGGCGACGTCGTCGTCTTTGTACCGTCGGGAGAGTTGCCCCGTCTCGCCGTCCCAGAGCCGATCGCGGACGAACTCGAGGGCGTCGACGCCCATCTCGGCGTATTCGTCTTCCTCGAGTACGATCGCGGCCTCGGCACAGGTAGCGATCATGAGTCCGTTCCAGCCTGCGAGTACCTTTTCGTCGCGGTTTGGCCGCGGTCGCTGTTCGCGGGCCTCGAAAACCTGCTTGCGAGCGGTCTCGAGTCGCTCGCGGACCTCCGCTTCGGTGAGGTCGAACTCCTCGGCGAGTGTCTCGATGCTGGTCACGATATTTGGCTGGTTCTTCCCTTCGAAGTTGCCCGAGTCGGTGATATCGAAGCGGGCACAAAAGAGGTCGGCGTTGGTCTCGTCTTCGAGTATGTCGCGGATCTCTTCGGGCGTCCAGATGAAGAAGGCCCCTTCCTCGCGTTCGCCCGCCTCGGTTTCGCTCTGGGCATCGAGCGTGCTGAAAAAGCCACCCGCCTCGTGGGTGAGTTCGCGGGCGACGAACTCGAGGGTGTCTGTGACGACCTCGGCGTAGCGGTCGTTGCCCGTCAGCTGATAGCCCGCCAGATACGCCCGGGGCAACTCCGCGTTATCGTACAGCATTTTCTCGAAGTGAGGCACTGTCCAGTCGCGGTCGACACAGTAGCGATGAAAGCCGCCGCCGACGTGGTCATACAGGCCGCCATCGGCCATCGCATCGAGTGTCTCCTCGAGGACGGTCAGATACTCCTCGCGGCCGGTCCGGTCGTGGCCCCGCGCGAGGGCACGAAGCCGGGATGGCTGTGGGAACTTCGGGCCATCCGAGCCAAAACCGCCGTACTGACGGTCGGCGCTTCGGGCGACGGCTCCGGCGGCTTTTTCGAGTAACTCACTCGAGGGCGGGTCGGCTGCCCGGACGCTGTCGGGTGTTTTCTCGAGTTGGTCTTTCGCCGCATCCGTCCACTGCTCGGCGCGGCGTTCGATCTCCCCGCGATCATCGGTCCACGAATCGGCCAGTCGGTTGCAGATATCGAGAAAGCCGGGCTGGCCGCGTTTTTGTGTTTTGGGAAAGTAGGTGCCGACGAAGAAGGGTTTGCCCTCGGGGGTGAGCCAGGCCGAAAGTGGCCAGCCGCCGCGGCCGGTCGTCAGCTGACAGACGGTCATATAGATGCTATCGATGTCAGGCCGTTCCTCGCGGTCGACTTTGATCGGGACGAACCGTTCGTTCAACACCTCGGCGACGTCTTCGTCCGCGAAGCTTTCTTCTTCCATAACGTGACACCAGTGACACGCTGAATACCCGATCGATAAAAAGATCGGCACGTCGTGTTCGCGGGCAGTCTCGAGTGCCTGTTCGTCCCAGGGCTGCCAGTTTACCGGGTTGTCAGCGTGCTGGCGGAGATAGGGGCTTTCCTCATCCTCGAGGCGATTGCGTTGAGTCGGGGTACTCATCACCCACCCTACACGTGGGAAGGCCAAAAGCCCGGCGTACGATTTGACTCATACTATCGGACGGAACTGTCTGATCGCCACCCCGTGGCGGCGATTCACGACAGACGTCCGGCAGTATCAGTTTCGGGGTCGGCCAGTTGGTGGAACTCGAGTCGCTGTCTGATCGGTTAGCGAGCGGGCCCCGCTCCGGGCGCGAAGTCATCAGTCAGGTGCTCTATGGTTCGGTCGATCGACTCGATATTGGTGGTCTGTGCCTCGACTTCCGCAGAGATCGAATCGATGTCGTCGGCGATGCTTTCGGCGCTTTCGACCGTCTGGTCGACCATGCTTGCGACCTCTTCGGTGCTCGAAGCCTGTCCGTCGGTCGCAGCGGCAACCTCGTCGATTCCGTCGGAGACCTCCTGGACCGTTTCGTGGATTTCCTCTAGAGTCGTGACGGCCCGCTCGACCGACTCGATTCCCTGGTCGATACGGTCGTTGTTTGCATCCAGACTCGTCACCGCAGCGTCAGTTTTGGTCTCGATGTCGCCGATCATCCGCTCGATCTCGCTGGCTCGCTCCTGGGAATCTTCGGCGAGCGATTTCACTTCCGAGGCGACGACCGCGAAGCCGTCACCGGATTTGTCGGCGTGGGCTGCCTCGATCGAGGCGTTGAGCGCGAGCAGATTGGTCTGATCGGCGATATTGTTGATCACTGCGACGATCTCGTCGATCTCTTCGACGCTTCGTTGGATCGCAGTGACGTCTTCGGTGACCTCGTTTGCAGCCTCCCGGATCGCCGCCATTGCATCACCAACGTCGGTCGCCGCTTCCTGGCCATCTTCTGCGAGATCACGGGCCGTCTCCCCGGCTGCTGCGACCTCTTCTGAGGAGGAGGCGATTTCCTCGACCGCTGCCGACAGGCTCGAGGTCTCGTCGGCGACGTGCATCATCGACTCGTACTGTTCTTCGGCCTCGTCGTGGATCTCCTCGAGGCGATCAGAGATGGTGACCGTACTGTCTGCTAGTTCGGCGAGATTTCGCTGAATGTCGGCTACTGCCTCGCTGGCGTGATCACTACTTGCGTCGACGTTCGTTATCCGTGATGTATCGACACTGGCATCCTCACCAATCCCTCCAGCGGTGCCGTGGCGGTCATCACGTGCCATACTCGACCCCCGAACGTCCCGCGTTCATCGGAACGGACGTATCACTCTCACGTGAGCACTCGTGTATAATGCGCATCTAGTCCGAGCAATCCACCAGAATAGTATAAGCGTTGTTGCCAACTGTGTCAGGCGGAAAACTGCTCGCTCAGGCAGCTTCGGTGAGCAGTCGTCGAAGAACGAGGTGGAGGACGCCACCGTTTTCGACGTACTCGACGGCAGCGGGCGTATCGACCTGTGCGGTCACAACGAATTCGACGGTCGAGCCATCTTCGCGTTCTGCCGTTACAGCCAGTTCGGCGTTTGGCTCGAGGCCGTCTTCTAGTCCCTCGATGGTGTAGTGTTCGGTGCCATCCAGACCGAGTTCCTCCCAGCCCTCGCCGTCTGCAAACTGCAATGGCAGGACGCCCATGCCGATGAGGTTGTCCCGGTAAATTCGCTCGTAGCTTTTGCCGATGGTCGCCCGAATTCCAAGCAGGTCGGTGCCTTTGGCCGCCCAGTCACGCGAAGAGCCGGTGCCGAGTTCCTCGCCGGCCATGACGACCAGCGGGGTGTCGTCCTCGCGGTAGCGCTCGCTGGCTTCGAAGACGGTGGTCTCTTCGCCCGTTGGGTGGTGGACGGTGTAGCCGCCTTCCTTGCCATCGAGGAGTTCGTTTTTGATGCGGACGTTCGCGAACGTACCGCGCATCATGACCTCGTGGTTACCGCGTCGGGAGCCGTAGGTGTTGAACTCGTATGGTTCGACGCCGCGTTCTTTGAGCCACTGGCCGGCGGGTAGGTCCTCGCTGAACGGCCCGGCCGGGCTGATGTGGTCGGTCGTGACGGTATCACCCATCGCCAGCAGACAGCGGGCGTCATCGACGTTGTCGACGCCTGGGGCCTCGAGCGGGAAGTCCTGGAAGAACGGTGGCTCGCGGATGTACGTCGATTCGGAGTCCCAATCGTAGACGTCGCCGGTCGGGGCCTCTAAGGCTTCCCAGCGTTCGTCGCCATCGAAGACGCTCGCGTATTTTTCTTCGAACATTTCGGGGGAGACACTGTTGTGAATCGTCTGGCGCACTTCTTCTGGGTCCGGCCAGACGTCCTCGAGGAAGATCTCTTCGCCCTCGTCGTTCGTGCCGATCGGTTCTTCCTCGAGGTCGATGTCCATCTTGCCGGCCAGGCCGTAGGCGACGACCAGCGGCGGGCTGGCGAGGTAGTTGGCCTTGATTTTCGGGTGGATACGGGCCTCGAAGTTGCGGTTGCCCGAGAGGACGCTCGTCGTCCACAGATCGTGTTCGTCGATGGCGGCCTCGATCGGTTCGGCCAGCGGGCCGGCGTTGCCGATACAGGTCGTACAGCCGTAGCCGACGACGTGATAGCCGAGTTCTTCGAGATCATCCAGCAGGCCCGAAGCCTCTAAGTACTCGGTGACGACGCGGCTGCCGGGGGCGAGACTCGTTTTGACGTACTCGGGCACCTCGAGGCCGGCTTCGGCGGCGTTTCGTGCGAGCAGGCCCGCGGCGACCATCACCGACGGGTTCGAGGTGTTCGTACAGCTGGTAATCGCACTCATTAAGACGTCGCCGTGGCCGATTTCGACCTCGGTGCCGTCCTCGAGCGTGACGGGCACCTTCTCGTCTAGATCGAGTCCCTGATCGGCGACGAGCGCACCGTCGCCAGTGTCGACGTCCGTGCCGACTGCCGTTCCGTCTTCGCCGACGACGCCTTCGTCTTCGAGCAGGGCGGGGAAGTGCTCGTCTAAGTCGCCCATCGGGATGCGGGCGTGGGGTTTCTTGTGACCCGCGAGGCTAGGTTCGACGTCAGAGAGGTCGAATTCGACGACCTCGGTGAACTCGGGGTCCTGCTCGCCGAAGAGGCCCTGGGCCTCGAGATACGATTTGACGAGGTCGATGTGGTCGTCTTCACGACCCGTGAGTTCGAGGTACTCGAGGGTCTTTTGGTCGACGGGGAACATGCTGATCGTCGAGCCCTGTTCGGGAGCCATGTTCGCGATGGTTGCCCGGTCTGCGACGGACAGTTCGGCGACGCCGGGGCCGAAGAACTCGACGAACTTATCAACGACGCCGACCTGGCGAAGCTTTTCGGTGATGTGGAGAACGAGGTCGGTCGCGGTTGCACCTTCGGGGAGTTCGCCGGAGAGGCGGACGCCGATAACCTCGGGCAGGGACATGTTGATCGGCTGGCCGAGCAACGCGGCTTCGGCCTCGATGCCGCCAACACCCCAGCCGACGACGCCGATGCCGCCGATCATCGGCGTGTGGCTGTCGGTGCCAACGAGCGTATCGGGCAGCAACCACTGTTCGCCGTCTATGTTGCGGTCGTGGACGACCCGACCCAGATGCTCTAAGTTGACCTGGTGGACGATGCCCGTCCCCGGCGGGACGACGTTGAACCCGTCGAACGCCTGCTGGGCCCACTTGATCGCCCGGTAGCGCTCTTCATTTCGCTCGTACTCGAGTTCGACGTTCTGCTCGTAGGCGTCTTCGGAGCCGAAGTAATCAACCTGGACGCTGTGGTCGATCACCAGATCACAGGGCACCTCTGGTTCGACGACCGTCGGGTCAACGTCGGCGCGTTCGGCGGCCGAGCGCAGTGCAGCGAGGTCGACGACCGCAGGCACGCCGGTTAAGTCCTGGAGGACGACACGCGAGACAGTAAAGGGAACCTCGGCGTCCGGTACGTCGGGTTCCCAGGCGGCGGCCGCCCGAACCGCGTCCTCGTCGATCAACTCGCCGTCGGCGTTTCGGAGAACGGACTCGAGCAAAATCCGGATGCTCACCGGAAGCTTCTCGAGTTCACACAGTCCCTTCTCCTCGAGAACTGTAAGATCGGCAATATTGTACGTCTCTCCGTCGTGTTCGAACTCCCGGATGGCGTCGGGAAACGGCGTAGACATGCAAGCGGGTATGACCCCATCGCATTTGAAACTGCCGAGACCGCGCCGTTTCAACGGTTTACGCCTACTATTTGTCGGATTACCTATTGTCTGGCTGACTGAAAGGAACTGGGGTCTTCGAGCGTTCGTACTGGACGAACGCAAATCCATCGCGCTGCTCGCGGTCGATCTCACGGAACGTCTCGCGGTCCAAATCGGGAAACCGGGTGTCGCCATCAGGGGTGTCGTGGATCTCGGTGACGACCAGCCGATCGACAACGGGCATGAACTGTTCGTAGACGGTTGCGCCGCCAGCGACGAATATCGTTTGCGTCTCGTGGCGCTCTCGAGCCGCGCGTTCGGCTGCCTCGAGTGTCTCCTCGAGTCCATTTGCGACGACTGCATTTGCCGGCGTCTCGAGATCCTGGCTCGTGAGGACGACAGTAGTCCGGCCGGGCAGTGGTTCGCCGAGTGCCTCGATGATTCCCTCGTAGGTCACCCGTCCCATAATGACGGGATGGTCTATCGTCGTCTCCTTGAAATGGGCGAGGTCTTCGGGGATGTGCCAGGGCATCTCGCCGTCTCTCCCGATGACACCGTTGTCGGCGACGGCGACGATGGCGACGAGATCGAAGTCGGTCTCGAGGTCGTTATTCGGTCCGTTTCGCTGGTCAGCCCCCATTATTCGGCCACCGCGAACCTGATTCCGGGATGGGCGTCGTACCCATGCAGTTCGACGTCTTCGGCGGTGAGGTCGTCGATCGAGACGTCCGCCACCTCGAGTGTCGGCCGCTCGAGTGGCTCTCTGGATAGCTGCTCGAGCAATCCGGGGACGTGATCTAGACGTTCGTCGCCGTCGGCCTCGGCGGGAGCCTCGGCCTCGAGCCACTCCTGCACTGCGAGATAGCCATCGCGACTTTCGACTGCGGCGAGTCGCTCCTGGAGTGCCTCGAGATGGTCGGCGTACCACTGCCCGCGCTCGCCCCGGCCGCAGTAGACGTGAGCGTCGACGACCGTGTGCGCGAAGGTACCAGGCTCGAAGCCGGTCTGTTGGGCGATCACCTTCGTCAACAGGGAGTAAGCAGCGATGTTAAACGGGATTCCAAGGGCGATGTCCCCCGAGCGCTGGGTGAGATGACAGTTCAGCCGGTCGCCCTGAACGTTGAACACGAACGAGTAGTGACACGGCGGCAGCGTCGAGACGGCGGCGTTGGCGGGATGCCAGGCGTTGACCACCAGTCGTCGGGAGTTCGGCGACTCCGAAAGCGTATCGATCACGTACTGTAACTGATCGAACGTTCGCCGCCCGTCATCTTCGACCGTCACCCACCGGTGGGCGTCCTCGGACCAGGATTCGCCCTCGAGTTGGGCTCCCGACTCGGGGATCGGATACCGTCGCCAGAATCGGCCGTAGGCGGTGTCGAGTCGCCCCTCCTCGTCGGCCCAGGCATCCCAGATTTTGGTCTCCTCGCGCAGATTCCGGATATGTTCGTCACCGGAGAGATACCAGCAGACTTCGTGGATCATCGAGTTCCAGCGGTAGCCGTCCATCCGTTTGGTCGTAAGCAACGGGTAGCCATCCGCGAGGTCGACCTCGTAGTGTTCGCTAAACGAGGAAATCGTATCGACGCCGGTCCGGTTTGGCTTGTACGTGCCCGTCTCGAGTGCGGCTTCGACCAACTCGAGGTACTGTTTCATTGAGATTCGTGTTTTGGGCGCTCGCTCTTAGTCAATATGATTCGATATCGAGCCCACTGACCCGTTCAAAATGTCTGATATTTCTTGTAAGAATGGATTCTTCATGCACCAGTGCAGTCGCGGCAATAATAGTATCACTGATGCCGATTGCTTGTCCGTCAGCTGTCAGTCTCCCGTCTATCCGTCCAGCCTTTTTCATCACAGGG